>CAMMAC010000047.1 GCA_946493085.1 uncultured Clostridiaceae bacterium | reverse complement strand
AATATAAGAACAATGAGCTTAGGAGACAACTTTGCAATATTTGAAACAAATAATGGAGAAGTATATGGAATAGGAAAAAATGACTATGGACAATTAGGAACAGGAGATAACAGAGGAGCAGAGGTATTTATAAGATGTAGAGAATTAGAAAAATAGGAATCAACAAATTGATGAGAAATTGGGGATAAATTGGGGACGTTTCCTTTTGGACATTTTTGTCCAAAAGGAAACGTCCCCAATTTGTCTAAGACGATTTGTCACGTCCCCAAACTCTCTCAGCACGTCGACAAAAAATATCTTGACAAAAAATAATGATAATATATAATGTAAATAACCAAAGAAAAGGAGGAAAGTATATGTCTGAACAAAATAATGTTGACGAAGTAAAAGTAAAAGAAATGATAGACAACTTAGTAGAAAAAGCTAAAATAGCTTCACAAGAATACTTGCAACTAAATCAAGAGCAAGTAGATAATATTGTAAAAGCAATGTCAATGGCAGGGCTTGAACATCATATGGAACTTGCTAGAATGGCAGTTGAAGAAACAAAAAGAGGAATATATGAAGATAAAATAACAAAGAACATGTTTGCAACAGAATATGTTTATCATAGTATTAAACATGAAAAAACAGTTGGAATAATAGATGAAAATGAAGAAGAGGAATATGTAGAAATAGCAGAACCTGTTGGAATTATAGCAGGAGTAACACCTGTTACAAACCCAACTTCTACAACTATGTTTAAATCAATTATATCTGCAAAAACTAGAAATGTTATTATTTTTGGTTTTCACCCATCTGCTCAAAAGTGTAGCAGTGAGGCTGCACGAATTTTGAGAGATGCAGCAGTGAAAGCAGGTGCACCAGAAAATTGTATTTTATGGATTGAAGAACCTTCAATAACAGCAACTAGAATGTTGATGAATCATCCAGATGTAAATTTAATTTTAGCAACTGGTGGAACAGGTATGGTGCGTTCAGCATATTCTTGTGGAAAACCAGCATTAGGTGTTGGACCAGGAAATGTACCATGTTATATAGATAAAACTGCAAAATTAAAAACATCAGTAAATGATTTAGTAATGTCAAAAGCTTTTGATAATGGAATGATATGTGCATCTGAACAAGCAGTTTTAGTAGATAGAGAAATTCATGATGAATTTGAAAGATTAATGAAAGAAGCAGGATGCTATTTTACAAATGATGAGGAAAAGCAAAAACTTGCAAATAGCATGTTTGAGTATACAGAAGAATATGGATATAAATTAAAATCACATGTGCCAGGACAATCACCATATACAATTGCAAAAGAAGCTGGTTTTGAAATACCAGAAGATACAAAAGTTTTAGTTGTATATGAAGAAGGAATTGGTAGAGAAGCACCATTTTCAAAAGAAAAATTAAGCCCAGTTTTAACATATTATATAGTAGAAAATGAAGAAGACGGAATTAATAAAGCTGAAAGATTACTTGAATTTGGTGGACTTGGACATTCAGCAGTTATTCATTCAGAAAATAAAGATACTATTTTAAAATTCTCAGAAACAATGAAAGCTGGAAGAATAATTGTAAACTCTCCATCAACTCATGGAGCAATTGGTGATATATATAATACAAATATGCCATCATTAACATTAGGATGTGGTTCATTTGGAGGAAATTCAACAACAGCAAATGTATCATCAGTAAATTTAATAAATATAAAAAGAGTTGCAAATAGGAGGGTTAATATGCAATGGTTTAAAGTTCCAGAAAAAATATATTTTGAAGCAGGTTCAATACAATACTTAGAAAAAATGCCAAATATAGAAAGAGCATTTATAGTAACAGATGAAGGTATGGTTAAATTAGGATATGTAGATAAAATACTATATCATCTAAGAAATAGAAAAAAATATGTACATTCAAAAATATTTAGTCAGGTTGAATCAGACCCATCTTTTGATACAATAATGAAAGGTGTAGAAGAAATGAAAAGCTTTAACCCAGATGTAATTATTGCAATAGGTGGAGGAAGCCCAATGGATGCAGCAAAAGGAATGTGGCTATTTTATGAACATCCAGATGCAGACCCAGAAGGTCTAAAATTAAAATTTATGGATATAAGAAAAAGAACATATAAATTCCCAAAATTAGGAACAAAATGCCAAATGGTAGCAATACCAACAACATCAGGTACAGGTTCAGAAGTTACATCATTTGCAGTAATTACAGACAAGCATAAAAATAAAAAATATCCATTAGCAGATTATGAACTAACACCAGATGTAGCAATAGTAGACCCAGATTTAGTAATGAGCCTACCAAAATCTGTTACAGCAGATACAGGAATGGATGTTTTGACACATGCATTAGAAGCATATGTTTCAAATATGGCGTCAGATTATACAGATGGTCTAGCAGAAAAAGCAGTAGAAATTGTAATAGAATATCTAGAACAAGCATATAATGACGGAAGCAACAAACTAGCAAGAGAAAAAATGCACAATGCAAGTACAATAGCAGGTATGGCATTTACAAATGCATTTTTAGGTGTATGTCATTCAATGGCACATAAAATAGGAGCAGAATTCCATTTGCCACATGGTAGAATAAATGCAATTCTATTACCATATGTAGTAAGATATAATAGTAGCAAACCTACAAAATTTGTATCTTTCCCTAAATATGAATATTTTATAGCAGATGAAAAATATGCAAAAATAGCAAAAAAAGCAGGACTTAAAGCAGATACAGTAGAAGAAGGTGTAAACAACCTTATAGAAAAAATAAAAGAAATGAATGAACATTTGAATATTCCAAAATCATTTAAAGATGCAGGAATAAATGAAGAGGAATTTTTAGCAAAAGTAGATATATTGGCAGATAGAGCATTTGAAGACCAATGTACTACTGCAAACCCAAGAGTTCCATTAGTTGGAGAGATTAAACAAATTTTATTAGATAGCTATTATGGAAAATAGAAAAAACTTTATAAATTTGCAAGTACCAGTAGAAGGTACTTGTTTTTTTTTACTTTTTATGGCAATTTTATATTATTTATGTTATACTACTGGTAATGCATATATTAAAAAAGGAGGATTGGCTATGACGAAGAAAATCTATTCTATTGATGATATAAAAAAAATATTAAATGAAATATTAAACAATACAGATGTAGAAACAGCAATTTTATTTGGCTCATATGCAAAAAACACACCAACTCAAACTAGTGATATTGATATTTTAATAGATAGTAAAGGGAAGATAAAAGGATTAAAATTTTTTGCTATTATAGATATGATTAGAGAGAAATTTGATAAAGATGTAGATGTGATAGAAAAATCTGAAATAGATAAAAATTCTAAAATAGAAAAAGAAATTAAGAGAACAGGAGTTGTTGTCTATGAAAAGTAAAGATAATATTATACTTAACAAAATACTAGGATATATAGAGGAATTGCATGAATTTATTAGTGGATATACT
>CAMMAC010000046.1 GCA_946493085.1 uncultured Clostridiaceae bacterium | reverse complement strand
CTTTTTCAGTTCCCTTTCTGCTCTTTTGTTTCTTTCTTCTTTGTCCTCCAGTTCTCTCATAATCTCAGGTACAACTTGACATATCGTTTCTTTTACAATCTCTTTTATGTTGCATTGATTTACTTCTTTTGTGTAACTTCCTGTCTGTCTGATGGAAGGGAGTACTTCATCTGTTACCCAATCTTGAAATCTTTCTGCTTCTTCTTCTCTTGATTTGAATATCAATTTATATACTCCCAATTCTGTAAGAAAATTTTCACCTGCATTGTTCAATTTTCGGATGTTCATATCTTGAACATCTAAATTTTTTAATAAAATTACTTGCTTCTCATTCATATTCTGGATATGTCTTCTTACCGTAACATTTTCAATATCAAGACATGTTCCAACATGATAAGGGTTAAACAATACTTGTCCATTCCATTCAAATACTTCTACTTCGTGTCCTTCAAAAATCATCACTTGTTGCATAAATACTCCTCCTTTTTAAACTACTTGTTTTTCATTACATTCATGTCCTACTAAATAATTTAAAAAACAATTAAATAACGTTTACACAATGCTCCTTATCAATATAAAATAAATAATCTATTGAATAAGTAGGAAAAAAATCTCTTTTTATTAAAAACATTTCATTTCTAGTAAATTCTGATTTTCCATTCATTTTATTACTCATTGTCTTATCAGAAATACCTAAACTTGTGGCAATTTCTGTTTGCCTTATTTCATTTCTAACCATCTCAGCTTTTAAATTATTAAACATATAAATTCTCCTTTCTTTTTTTACTATGTATCGTATTTATATTTCTATATCATACTATGTATCGTTATTTGTCAAGAATTATTTTTACTACATATAGTATTTTTTTTCTTTTTATTTTCTTTTTGTTATGATATAATGTAATTACTGGAGGTGTATTTATGAATTTTTTAGAAAAACTTGATTTTCTTTTAGTTCAAAGAAATATGAATAAACTTCAACTATCTAAAGCTACTGGAATACCTTATACAACAATTGATAGTTTTTATAAAAAGGGCTACGACAATATAAAATTATCAACACTTTTAAAATTATCTAATTATTTCCAATGTACTCTTGATTACTTAGTAGACGATAATAGTGAAGAAATTAATAATATTACTGATATCAATGCTAATCAACCTCAAGACACAACAATACTTACAGAACTCTATGAAGTTGCTAAATCTCTATCTGAAACAGAACAACTTTATTTACTAAATACTATAAAATCTCTTAAGCAATTATTGGATGAAAAAAATAAAAATAATCCTTAGTAAAACAGGCAGAAGTTACACTCTTCTGCCTGTTTATTTTTCTCTCAAAGCCCTATATTCTGTGCATAAAAGCAGATTGCTTCTGCTGATGTGTCTATCCCTTCTTGTTTCAGTAATTTAGAAATTTCATAATAACTATACTTTTCAGAATATAGCAATCTTTCTATTCTTCTTTTTACCTTGGCTTCCAGCTTTTTCAGTTCCCTTTCTGCTCTTTTGTTCCTTTCTTCTTTGTCCTCCAGTTCTCTTATAATCTCAGGTACGACTTGGCATATCGTTTCTTTTACAATTTCCTTTATGCCACAATTTGAAATTTCTTGTAAACCAATGTATCTTCCTTTTCTAATGTTTTTTAATAATGTCTTTACTTCCTTTTTAAACTGCTTTGCAATCGGTTTTCGACTTTGCATCAACACTTCATATAATCCATCTTCCGTTAAAAACCATGCTTCTTGATTTCCTCCAAGGGTCGGAACAATATTCCGAACCTTTTCATCTTCATCAACACTATTAAGCATTTTGTTTATACTGGATAAATCATAATCAATCCACTCTGCCACCTCTTTGGCTAAAAACAATGGATTTTCAAAATTCCCATACATGGTTAATTGTTTTCCCAGTATTTCTCTTTGCTCAATTACTTGTAATACACTCATTTTTATGCTCCTTTCACTGTTCTGTCATAAAGTTCAGTAAGATACATATATTCGCAGTCTTCAAAAAATTTTTTATGTATGATTTCTAATTCATTTACTTTAAAAGATGTTTTACAGTTAAGTTTATTCGCTAATGCGGTTCTTGATAATCCTACACTTTCAGCTATTTCTTTTCTTGTATATCCTCGCTTTGCTATCTCAGCTATTAAATTTCCATAAACCTTCATAATCATTTCTCCTTTCTAAAATTTCGCATTTGCGTTTCATATTTATATAATAATACTCATTCGAGTATTTATCGATACTTTTGTAAAAAAATATTTGCATTTGCAAATTTTTTATGCTATAATTTATTTTAATTTTAAGGAGGATACTATGTTACCCATATATGAAAAAATAGATTTTTTATTAAAACTAAACAACTTAAAGCAAAATAATATGTGTGAAGCTATTAAAATCCCTACTTCTACATATTCCAGCATGAAACAAAGAAATTCTAAAAGCATTTCTATAGATACAGTTAGAGATATTTCTAATTTTTTTAACTTATCTATTGATTATTTTCTAAATAATGATGTAGAAAAAGAAAATTATCAAAAATTTTTAATGGAAGAATCTAATAAAACATCACAAGAAATAGTACAGAAATATAACATATTAAATGAAAACTATAAAAAAGTTGTACTTAATCTTATCAATTCCTTAATTGAAATTCAGGAAAACGATAAACTCTAAAATAAGGAGGTATCTTTATTTGTCTAATAGAATCAAAGCTGTACGTGAGGTTTTAAAATTGTCACAACGTGAATTTGGCGAAAAACTAGGAGTAAGCCGAGATGTAATAAGTAATTTAGAATCTGAACGTGTGCAACTAAAAGAACTTTTGTTTCATCATATATGTCAAATATACAATGTAAATCCTCATTGGCTTAAAACCGGAGAAGGAGAAATGTTCAATAATACCCCTAACGACACAGCAAAAATTCAAGAAGCGTTAAATATATTTAAATCTTTACGTCCAGAATTTCAAGATTACGCTTTAGAACAAATTAAAAACCTAGTTAAATTACAAAATAAATAGCCTCAGTCCTCTAGCAAAACAGGCAGAAGTTACACTCTTCTGCCTGTTTATTTTTTATCTCAAAGCCCTATATTCTGTGCATAAAAACAGATTGCTTCTGTTGATGTGTCTATCCCTTCCTGTTTCAGTAATTTAGAAATTTCATAGTAGCTGTACCTTTCACTATATAATAGTCTTTCTATTTTCTTTTTTGTCGCAGTTTCCAGTTTTTTCATTTTCCTTTCTACTCTTTTTGTTCTTTCTTCTTTGTCCTCCAGTTCTCTTATAATCTCCGGCACTATTTGGCATATCGTTTCTTTTACAATTTCCTTTATGTTATATGGTTCTGCTTTTTGTATGTAATTTCCCGTTTTCCGAATAGAAGGTAATACTTCACTTGTTACCCATCTTTTGAATGCTTTTACTGTTGGCAGCTTGCTGGATAGTATTAAGCTGTATAAACCTGATTCGTTGATAATCGTTAAGCCTCTGTTTGGAATTTCTAAAGTCGTGTTTTCCGACCTTTGGATTACTTTCTTATCTTCTAGGTCAACATGAGTAGCAAGTGCATCTCTTGGATTGCTATACCCTAAAATTTCAGCTACATCTTTTCCCACAAAATAAGGTAGTCCATCAATTTCTATACTCCTTATCTGTCCAAACTCTTCATTTTCAAATAATATCACTTGTTGCATAAATACTCCTCCCTACTATTTAATTTAAGCTACATTTTCTAATAGTTCCATTAATTCTGATTAGTCAATCTTTAATAACTTACATAAGCAAATCAACTCACTTCCATTAATTACAATAATTTGTTAAATGATAAAGATAAGGAATTGGTTAAAAAAATGATTGATTCTCT
>CAMMAC010000045.1 GCA_946493085.1 uncultured Clostridiaceae bacterium | reverse complement strand
TTTAAATAGTTATTTATATTACGAATAAAAAAATATAATTTTATTTTTATACATTTTAATTTTCTTTTTTATTTTTTAATTATTTTCTCTCGTAAAATTATTTTCAAAATTTATTTTTCCATCTTGAAAAGATTTATTTTCTTCTCCATCAATTTTTATTTTTACACCATTTATTTCTGTTAATTCTGTTACTGTATTTACGATAGAATTTATAGTTAATTTTTCTTCCTCTTCTCCTCCTGGATGATTTTCTATAAATTCTTTTGAAAAATCAATAACTAAAATTTCTCCTTGTTTTTCTATTCCTAAAATACTAGTTCCATCTGGAATTGTTTTTTCTAAATTTTCATTTTTTGGTCCTTCTATTAGCATATTGATAAGAGTTTCATATGGATTAGTAATTAACTCTTTTACATCAATTAATCTTGCCTCTGGAATTAATTCCTTTTCCTTTTTAAAATATAGAGATACCATTGTTTGTCTTATTTGTTCTTGTGAAATCTCTTCTTCTGGCGTATATTCTGTTATCACTTCTTCTGTTTCATGAAAAAAGTAAAAATAAACGAAAAATAAAATAATAGCAATGATAATAATTCCTACTAAAACAAGTATTAGTCTTTTTAAATTATTCATAAATCTCATCCTTTCCTAAGGTGTTTTTTCTTTTCCTCACCTATTATTTCATTTTTATGAAAAGCCAGTCCTTTTTAGAACTTTCTTTTTTCAATTTCTTTGATGTCAAAAATCTCCTTCCTTGCTGACATTATTTTCCACACATTAGTTCTAAAAAAAGGTTTGACAAAATGCGTATTTCCGTATACAATTAGAGGTGATTTAATGGAGGATGAAACACAAAGAAAGGAGTTTATATATGAGCAAATCATTGCATGTAGGTTTAGATGTAGGTTCTACTACTGTAAAAATCGTAGTAATGGACGAAAATTTAAACGTGATATATACCAATTATCAAAGGCATTTCTCGGATACAAAGAATACGGTTTGTAATGTGCTAGAAGACTTACTTACTAGATATCCGGATGCTGAATTTACACTTGCACTAACGGGTTCTGGTGCTATGTCTGCTGCTAAATTCTTGGATGTTTCTTTTATTCAAGAAGTAGTAGCTTGTAAAAGAGCAGTAGAAAAATATATTCCACAGACAGATGTTGTCATTGAACTTGGTGGAGAAGATGCAAAAATTATCTATTTTGGGAAATCTATTGAGCAACGTATGAACGGTACTTGCGCAGGAGGAACAGGAGCTTTTATTGATCAAATGGCTTCTTTATTAAACACAGATACACCGGGACTAAATGAACTAGCAAAATCTCACAAAATGATTTATCCGATAGCTTCTCGTTGTGGTGTATTTGCGAAAACCGACGTACAACCACTTTTAAATGAAGGTGCCGCTAAAGAAGACATTGCTGCTTCTATTTTCCAAGCTGTAGTAAATCAAACAATTAGTGGTCTTGCTTGCGGAAGGCCAATTAGAGGAACCGTTGCCTTTTTAGGTGGTCCTTTAAATTACTTATCGGAATTGAGACAACGTTTCATAGATACCTTACATTTGGATGCAGAGCATACTGTTGTACCAGAAGAAGCTCATTTGCTTGTGGCAAAAGGTGCAGCGATTGATTCTATCGAAACACACCCTATTTCCGTACAAAAATTAAAAAGTAAAATAGAAGTGTTAAAGCAATCCCATGATGATACTACAAATCCTTTGGCTCCGCTATTCTCTATTGATGCAGAATATGAGGAATTTAAGCAAAGACATGAAAAGGATAAAGTAAAAAAAGCCGACTTAAATACTTACAAAGGAGATGCTTTCTTAGGGATTGATGCAGGTTCCACTACTACAAAGTTAGTATTAATTGATAGAGATGGAGCACTACTTTATTCTCTTTATGGAAGTAATGAAGGAAATCCTTTGCAAAGTGTTATTAAAATGCTGAAAAAATTATATGCTATTTTACCAAAAGAAGTAACTTTGCGTTATAGCGGAGTAACGGGCTATGGCGAAAAATTAATTCAAACTGCTTTAAATGTAGATTTAAACGAAATAGAAACAATAGCACATTATACGGCTGCTAAAGAGTTTATGCCTAATGTTACAAGCATTGTAGATATTGGCGGTCAAGATATGAAATACATTAAAATGAAAAACGGCGCCATTGATAACATTATGCTAAATGAAGCTTGCTCTTCTGGTTGTGGTTCTTTTATAGAAACTTTTGCTAAAAGTTTAAACCTTTCTATTGAAGAGTTTGTCAATAGTGCATTAGAAGCAAGAAACCCTGTAGATTTAGGTTCTAGATGTACGGTTTTCATGAATTCTAAAATTAAACAAGCACAAAAAGAAGGATATAGCGTAGGTGACATTTCCGCTGGACTTTCTTATTCTGTTATCAAAAATGCTATCCAAAAAGTAATGAAAGTAAGAGATGTAAAAACACTTGGTGCACATATTGTTGTACAAGGTGGAACCTTCTATAACGATGCTGTCCTTAGAGCTTTTGAATTAATTGTAGGAAGAAATGTAGTAAGACCGGACATTGCAGGTTTAATGGGAGCTTACGGCGTAGCTCTACTTGCCAAAGAACAGTATGAAACGAATATGGATATGGAATATCATTCTACTATCTTAAAAGGAGATGCTTTAGACTCTTTAAAGATTGACATTTCTCATGTTCGTTGTAATGGTTGCGAAAATCATTGTTTACTTACAATTAATAAGTTTAATAATGGTAGTCGATACATTTCTGGTAATCGTTGTGAAAAAGGCGCTGGTAACTTATCTGAGAAAAAAGATTTACCAAATGTAATGAAATATAAATATGAAAGATTATTCTCTTACGAGCCTTTATCAGAAAAAGATGCAAAACGTGGAACCATTGGTATCCCTAGAGTATTAAATATGTACGAGGATTATCCATTCTGGTTTACGTTCCTAACATCCCTAGGCTTTAGAGTTATTCTTTCTGAAAAGAGTACTAGAAAAACCTATGAAAAAGGAATGGAATCTATGCCTTCCGAATCAGTATGCTATCCTGCTAAACTTTCGCATGGACATATTATCAGTTTAATAGAACAAGGTATTACTACAATTTTCTATCCTTGTGTTCCTTATTCTCGTAAGGAATATGAAAAAGCAGATAATCATTATAACTGTCCTATTGTTATTTCTTATTCTGAAGTATTAAAAAATAACGTAGAAGAATTGAAAGATAAGAACATTACCTTTTTAAATCCATTCTTACCTTTCGATGCTAAAGCTTTAACAGAGACAATTTTAGATTTGCCAGAATTTGAAAAATATCATTTTACAAAACAAGAGTTATTAGATGCTGCTAAAAAGGCAGAAGCAGAATATCAACATTATAAAGATGATATTCATAAAAAAGGTGAAGAAACTCTTCAAATAATGAAAGAACAACATTTGCATGGTATTGTTTTAGCTGGTCGTCCTTACCATACAGACCCAGAAGTAAACCATGGAATAGATACTTTAATTACAAGTTTGGGGCTATGTGTTCTAACGGAAGACAGTGTTTCTCATTTGTCAGAAGCGAAACGTCCTTTAAGAGTCGTAGACCAATGGGTATATCATGCCAGACTTTATGCAGCCGCTGACTTTGTAGGAAAGCAAGATAATTTAGAATTAGTACAATTAACCTCTTTTGGTTGCGGTGTAGATGCAGTAACAACAGACCAAGTAGAAGAAATTTTATCTAGTTACGGAAAGATGTATACCTTAATTAAAATTGACGAGATTAATAACCTTGGTGCTGTGCGTATTCGTATTCGTTCTTTACTTGCTAGCATGAAAAAGCGTGAAAATTCTAAAACGGAAAAATCTGATGGAAATTATGAATGTAACAAAAAAATATTTACAAAAGAAATGAAAAAAGATTACACCATTCTTATTCCACAAATGGCTCCTATCCATTTTGAATTATTAGAAGCTGCCGTAAATTCTAGCGGTTACCATGTAGAACTTTTGAGAGATTGTACAGAACATACGGTTGAAACAGGATTAAAGTATGTCAATAATGATGCTTGTTATCCTTCTATTTTAACAACAGGACAAATGATAGAAGCTTTGCAATCCGGAAAATATGATTTGAATAAAACTGCTTTAATTATGTCTCAAACAGGTGGAGGCTGTAGAGCAACGAATTACATAGGATTTATTAGAAAAGCATTGAAAGATGCTGGTTTTGAAAATATTCCTGTTATTTCATTTAATGTTGTGGGAATGGAAAAAATGCCAGGATTTAAGATAACTGTTCCTCTAATGGAAAGACTTATAAAAATGATAGTATATGCAGATATCTTACAAAAACTACTTACGAAAAATAGAGCCTATGAGATTCATAAAGGCGAGACACAAGCTTTATTTGATACATGGATGGAAAAATGTAAAAAATTATTAGAAAAATCTACTATGAAAGAATTTAAGCAAAGCATTTATGACATGGTAGAAGATTTTGAAAAAATTGAATTAGATACTTCTATTGTAAAACCTAAAGTTGGTATTG
Source organism: uncultured Clostridiaceae bacterium (assembly GCA_946493085.1). GTDB lineage: Bacteria > Bacillota > Clostridia > TANB77 > CAG-508 > UMGS1663. Next base: position 736 of record CAMMAC010000045.1, on the reverse strand, counting down.
TAGGAGAAGTTTTAATTAAATATCATCCTTTTGGTAATAACTTTATTGCTAACAAGTTAGAAGAAGAAGGTGCCGAAGTTATCTTGCCTGATTTTATGGGATTTGTTAAGTTTATTGCTACTCATAAAATTACCTTTAATCAATTAATTAAAACAGATAAAGTAAAGGCAAAAATATTTAAAACAGCCATCAAATTAATTGATATTTTAGAAAAAGATGAAAGAATTGCTCTTGCAAACTCTAAAAAAGGTTATTTACCACCATGTAATATTTGGGAACTACAAACGAAAGTAAAAGATATTTTATCTATTGGAAATCAAACAGGTGAAGGTTGGTTCTTAACAGCGGAAATGGTAGAATACATAGAACACGGCATTCCTAATATTGTTTGTGTACAACCATTTGCTTGTTTACCAAATCATGTTGTAGGAAAAGGAGTTATCAAGACTATCCGTAATAAATATCCAGAGGCAAATATCTCTCCTATTGACTATGATCCAGGTGCCAGTGAAGCAAATCAAACCAATAGAATAAAATTATTAATGACAGTTGCCAAAGATAATTTAAAAATACAACAAAAAGAAAAGCAAGCTATCGAAAAAGAAAATACAGAAAAAGAAAAGGTTTCAAAATAGACACAAAAAAATATCTCGAATTTTCGGGATATTTTTTTGATTTTTTGGTTCATTGTCAATAGTTGGGGTAAAACATCTGCAAAGTTGTTTTGCACCAGCTT
>CAMMAC010000044.1 GCA_946493085.1 uncultured Clostridiaceae bacterium | reverse complement strand
CTCCTGCAGCCTTCTGCAATGGCATATCCGGCAAAAACATAGGCTCTATGACTTTTGGAGAAAGAGGCGCCTCCTGTTGTGTATTTTCCAATGCCTTTTCCAATATCAGCTTTAACTGACTTTCCGGCTGTATCTCTTTTTTGGCTTTGTATTTTGCAATATTTTTGACTGCACTTCTGTTTTCTTCCTGTTTTTTTCTGATTTCTTCTTTTGTGGCACGATAGCTCAATGTTTCTTTTAAAGGTACATCGTATAAATATCTTTGCTCTTTGTCATAAATTCTCACACTTGTTAAATCTTCCGGATTGTATCGTACATATACCTTCTCTCCTAAATGCTCCCTCCAAAGCTGTTCGCTCCAATATTGCAGCTCCTTGCCGTAAAACGTTAAACTGACGCCGTTTTTTCGTACCTTTAACATACCTGTGTTACTTTTGGCATAACGCATAAACATCAAATCTCCTTTTTCTTTTGGTAATACTCTTTGTGCGCTAAGACACTTTGCAAAAATACTGTCTGGACTTTCTCCCTTCATGCCTTCCCCTGCATGAGGCTGTTTGTTGTACCAACCCTCTATGTAAATGTCTACAAATTTGATAAATTCCTCTATATTGATTAGCCCCTTTCCTTCTTTTACAATATTTTTCAGTCTGTCTGGTCTTTCTAATATCGTTCCTCCCGTATAGGCTTCAAATAGCTTGCTGAAATGTTCCTTTATGGTGTAAAATGCTCTTTCAATGCCTTTTCCTCTGGCATTTCTTGGCAGTGCCGTGCGAAATGCAATGCCTAAATCCTCTAATATGGAGGGCAGCTTGATTGCCTCTTCCGCTTTCCTTTTTTTACGGAATCCGTTTCCGCCTAAATCATGGAATAAAAACTCTCGCCCATTGTCTGTATAAATACACTTTGGTATGCCGAATCTTTCACAACCCCTTTTCAGAGCGTATATAGTAGCGTCTGAACTTGGCGCATCCGTTACACACCATCCTGTCATTTTTCTGCTTCGTACATCCATAAATGCCGTTAAATACACTCTTACCGCCTTTCCTTCTTTTTCTATCATAATGTCAAATGTGTGGTTGTCCGCCACCCATATGTCGTTGCTTTCTAAATCCTCATACATTCTTTTAATATAAGGAGCACATTTGTCTATAAATTCTTTTTCTCTCTTTCTGAAATATACCTTAATTGCCATAGGTATTTTTTCCACACTTCTTTTAAATGTGGTATAAGAAGGCAATTCTATCTCTATCCCCTTGCTTTGAAAGTACAATGCCGTTTCTCTCATACACTGCTTCATGCTGGGCTGATTCTGGTCTAAATAGTAATATTCAAATACATCAAATATTTCCTTTGTCATTTTGCTTTTGTGGTTTTTGTGTTTTCCTCTGCCGTCAAGCAGCGCCGTTTCTCCCTTCTCTTTGAAATCCTTCCATTTTCTGTAAAGTGTTCTTCTCTTTAGTGTCATACCTTCCTGCTGTATCGATATCAGCTTTAAAAATTCCTCGTCTGCCTTTTCTTTTTCTTTTGCCTCCTCCCGATACTTCCTCCAGCTTTCCAATATCCTTTTCCAGTATAAAATTTCTTCTTTTTCTTCTTCTGTACACTCTTGTATTGTTTTTTGTTCTTCTTTTTCTTCTGCTTCTTCTTTTTGATATTCTTTTTGAAGCCTTTTCAAACGTCTTTTAAACTTCATTTGAAGTTTTTCCTCCAGTTTGGAAACAGGTATTCTGTATTCCATACCGCCCTGACCTGTAGATAAACCTGTTTTTTGTATCACACAAATTTTTTCTTTTGTAATCTGACTTCTGATATATCTCTCTGTACAGCCTTTTAATTCCGCCAGTTCTTTTACCGTTAAATAAACTTCCTCCATTTCTTTTATCACCTCATTATGCCAGTATTTTTTATATTTCAATAATTTTTATTGTCAAATCCTATTTTTTGTGATATAGTATCTACGCTATTGTTTTGAAAATGGCTGTATCGAAAACAAAAGAATTTTTTGTTTCCTTACAGCCTTTTCCATTTATTATTCTCTTTTAGATTCTTTCAACCACTCTAAATTTCTTATCAACATGTCAATCAGTTCCAATTCTTCTTCTTTTGTTATTTCAAATGAATTTAATACACCTGTTATCATCGCTGGCGTTCCACATACTAATTCTGTCGCAACTTGATTACTCTCACCTTTTACATATAAATCGCACGTTCCTTTGTTTATTGTAATTTTCACCATATTTCTTTTGCCACCGCCTATCTAATCAACTTCCTGTTCTTTTTTACAAAAATTTATCCTCCAACCCATCTATCAAACATCTTACATACCCTGCCCAGCTCTCCTTTTTTACATTGCACTCCGTTAAAAGTTCTTCCATCACTCTTGGTATCCCTGTTGTAAACTCTGTCAATGCTGATGTAATATTACCTTTTGTTTTGATATCGTATTTCTCACCTTCTAATTTTATCTTTATCATCTTCTTACTCCTCAAAGCCCTATATTCTGTGCATAAAAGCAGATTGCTTCTGCTGATGTGTCTATCCCTTCTTGTTTCAGTAATTTAGAAATTTCATAATAACTATACTTTTCAGAATATAGCAATCTTTCTATTCTTCTTTTTACCTTGGCTTCCAGCTTTTTCAGTTCCCTTTCTGCTCTTTTGTTCCTTTCTTCTTTGTCCTCCAGTTCTCTTATAATCTCAGGTACAACCTGATATATCGTTTCTTTTACAATCTCTTTTATGTTGCATTGATTTACTTCTTTTGTGTACCCTCCTGTTTTCCTTATCTGAGGAATGACTTCAATCGCTAGCCATTTTTGAAAAGTTAAAGCATTTTCATTATTAGCCTTCATAGCTAATAAATAAAATAGGCTTTCTGGTATATAATCGTCTTTCGCAACTTGTTGCGAAAATCCTAATTCTTCTAAACATTTATTGATTGTTCTCCATCTAACATAAACTTGACCTTTTTTAACTTCATACCAACCAAAACCAATAGCTGTATCTTCAGCATTTATACTTATACTGTTATTTTCATTTAATATTGTTCTTACCTTTAAGCCTAGGCTTTCATTATTAAATATTTTTAAATTATCCATTTTTTAACACTCCTTTACTTTTTTCTTTTTTTATTTACACAATACTCTTTTGTTCAAAATCTTCTGTAAACAAATAATCAGCACTATATTCTGGTAATAATAATTTACAAGTCCTTTTAAATTCTGGATATGTAAAATCAGTAATTCCTTGTAATTTATTTTGTACTGTTTTTTCACTGATACCTAAAAATTCAGCATATTGTTTAATAGCAATATTTTTTTGATATAAAACATATTTTAAATTTGAATACATAACATTCTCTCCTTTCAATACCTTTAAGAGTAATTTATAATTATATATTATACCTTTAAAAGTACAATGTCAAGTATTATTTTACCGTTAAAAGTATTTTTTTTATTGATTATTAAATAATAGTATGATATATTTATGTTAGGAGGTAAAATATATGGATTTTTTAGAAAAACTCAATTTTTTAATGGAAAAATATCATCTAAACAAAAGTACTTTATCTAAAGCATGTGATATTCCATATACAACCATTGATGGTTGGTATAAAAGAGGTTATGAAGGACTTAAACTTCCTACCCTAAAAAAGTTATCAAACTATTTTGAAATAAGTTTAGATTATTGGGCAGATGAAACCTTAATCGAACCTATTCCTAAAAACATTGATAACTCCTCTTTAACACAAAAAGAATTAAATCTTATTGAGAGTTATCGTCGTCTTAGTCCAAAAGTTCAATCCATTATTGAGCAAATAATAGATTATGAAACAACTACTCAAAAGCAAAAAGAATCCGTAAACAAAAATAATCCTTAGTAATACAGGCAGAAGTTACACTCTTCTGCCTGTTTATTTTTTATCTCAAAGCCCTATATTCTGTGCATAAAAACAGATTGCTTCTGCTGATACGTCAATCTCCTCTTGTCCCAGCAATTTAGAAATCTCATAATAACTATACTTTTCAGAATATAGCAATCTTTCTATTCTTCTTTTTACCTTGGCTTCCAGCTTTTTCAGTTCCCTTTCTGCTCTTTTGTTTCTTTCTTCTTTGTCCTCCAGTTCTTTGATAATCTCCGGCACAACCTGATATATAGTTTCTTTTACAATCTCTTTTATGCTGTATGGATTCGTTTCTTGTATGTATCCTCCTGTTTTCCGAATAGAAGGTAAGACTTCACTTGTCACCCATCTTTTGAATGCTTTTGCTGTTGGCAGCTTGCTAGATAGTATTAAACTGTATAAACCTGATTCATTAATTACATACATTTCTCTGCTTTGACCTGAGTCGGTAAAACACCGACTCAGCTTATCTTCACTATCAACATGGCGTTTCAATGCATCTGATGTATCTTTATATTTTAAAATCTCAGCTACATCTTTTCCTACAAAATAAGGTAGTCCATCAATTTCTATACTCCTTATCTGTCCAAACTCTTCATTTTCAAATAACATCACTTGTTGCATAGCTGCTCCCCCTTTTTAAACTACTTGTTTTTCACTACATTCATGTCCTACTAAATAATCTAAAGAACAATTAAATAACAGAGCAATTTTTTCTATTTCTGATAGTGTAAATTGTCGTTTACCATTTAACTTAAAACTCACACTATTTGTTGATAAACCAATAACTTTTGCTAATTCTTTTATTGTTATATTATTACGTGCCATTTCTGCCTTGATATTAGGATACAACATAATCATTTCTCCTTTCTCTTTACTAACTATAGTTAGTTATATTTATTATTATACTTACATTTGTTAGTTTGTCAATACTTTTATTGACTTTTTTGCTAACAAATGTTAATATTTTTACGAGGTGATCCCATTGAATTTTAATGAAAATCTTAAAGTATTACTAAATAAACAAAACTTACGCCAAGCAGACCTATGTAGAATGACGGGCATTCAGACTTCTTTAATGTCTGAATACATAAAGGGAAAAAAAAGTCCTACAATTGGAAATGCCATTGCTATTGCAGATGCTCTTCATATTTCATTGGATACTTTAGTTAGTAACAAGATAACCGAAAACATACCTTCAAACACAAAATTAGCTTTAGATATCTTTGAAAAATTAAGTCCTGAATTTCAAACATACTCTATCCAACAAATGAAAGAACTCTTAAACCTACAAAATAAAATTTTTTCTAATTAAAAAAGGTGATATAATGGCAAATAAACAATTTGGTGAAACATTAAGAAAACTACGTAATGCAAAAGGATATACACAACAACAAGTTGCTGATATGCTAGGATTAAAAAATAAAAGCACTCTTGGTTCATGGGAAGTAGGAAAATCCGAACCTGATGGTTATACATTACTAAAACTATGTAAAATTTATAAGGTAGAAGATATTTATACTGCATTTGGTGAAATTTCCCCCTCTTCTAAACATATTGATAAACTAATACATGAAGATATTGATATTACAAGTAAAGTGAATATTGACATTGACGATGAAGTAAAACAACTTGTAAAACAATATAATTTGTTAAATGATAAAGATAAGGAATTGGTTAAAAAAATGATTGATTCTCT
>CAMMAC010000043.1 GCA_946493085.1 uncultured Clostridiaceae bacterium | reverse complement strand
TTCGCTAATAAAATAAAGCTATTTTTTAGTGAAATATTCAAAAATTATTGACACTATAAATCTAGGATAAAAGGAAGTAAATAGTTAGATAACAAAGATAAAATAACAACAATAAAAGAAAAAATAGGAGGAGAAGATGTACATTTATAAAAATGATAAAGGAATTACTATACTAACATTAGCAGTAACTATCATAGTATTAATTATATTAGCAGGAGTTAGTATAAATATGCTTATGGGAGAAAGAGGGATTGTTACACAAGCACAAAAAGCAAGAGAAAATATAGAAATTGCTACGAGGAAGGAAGAAGAACAATTAAATATTTTGTACGAAGAGTTAATCAATAATGGAGGAGGTATTTTGGATGATTCTAATATTGATGCGATGGAAGAATTAAAAAATTTCAAAAAGATGATAGCAGAAGCAATAACTAGCGAAGGAGTTCAAACTGAAGAAACAGATACAGCTGAAATAATGGTAGGAAATATAGGAAAAATATTACAAGAACGAACAAAAGATGCGACTGCAACGGAAGCGGATATTGCAGATGGAAAGACAGCCTATGCAAATGGAATTAAGATAGTTGGAACAGCAGCGAATAATAAAATTCTTTCAGAATTAATAACAAGTGCAAACTATGGAGAATACGTAGATTATCCGATAGACTTAAATGAGGATGGAGATTTTAGTAATGATTGGAGAATATTCTATAATGATGGAGAGCATGTATTTATCATAGCAGCAGATTATGTATCTAATACATCTAGTTATTTGAACAATGTAGGTACAGGAATGACTGTTAATGGGGCCTACTGCTTATATTGGAATTATGGTAATGCACTTACAACACAAACAGTGAATATATCCATATTAAGTTTATTTAAGCAGACTTGGAGAGATTATAGTACCCATGCAAATGGAAGATGTGTATCCATCTTGTTAAATACCAATAATTGGGATGGGTTTGTGAATAGTAGTTATGCGGAATATGCAATAGGAGGACCGACTTTAGAAATGTGGGTAGCAAGCTGGAATGCAAAAGAATATACACAGTTGTATACAAATACAAATACAAGGGGATATTATGTAGGAAATACAAAAAATCCAACAACATTTGCTTATAATCTATCTGGTGATAGAGGTTATAATGATACCTTATATTTTCCGCATCAGTCGGAAGAGAGTAATTGTAAAGCCTATTGGTTGACGTCTCCAGGAGCTAATTACACGAACGTTGCGGATAATTTAATGAATGTGGACTGCAGTGGTAGCGTAAGCTATAGTCTCTATTATAGCAATACTTTAGGAGTTCGTCCATTAGTTTCTCTAAAATCTGATATCATAGGAAGAAAAGATGAGGAAGGTGTTTGGAGATTTTAAAATAGAATTAATATCTAAACATAATTTATGAACACAAAAAATAGGCGATTTCGAGTTCAAAAATGCAACCGAAAGCAAGAAAAAACGAGCAAAATTTTATGATTTTGTTCGTTTTTAATTAACTTCAAGAATAAAGCAAAGCTTGTGCCTGTGGATGATTATAAAAAAAGATAGAAAATCTTTTCTAAGAAATGCAAATTAAATATCATAAAAGATAAAATTAAATGTCTATGTCTATTTCTAATGTAGTCAATGCCAATAATAGAAAAGCGGTCAAGAACAATACACATAGCAACAAAGAGGAAATCGATTTCGTGTATTAGTAGAATTCAATCTAAAATCGCTGAGATTTTGAGATAAAAAATATATTAAACAAATCCAGATAAACAAAAGTTATTTTTTAATCTTTTCAGAAATATCATAGGTAACAATAGATTCGGTGGAAATCATAACAGTAAAATAAATTTATACTAAAAGACTAAACTCTCTTAAATCTTCTTTTCACCTTTTGAGAGATAAATTGAGAAAAGGAAGGAGCATTCCCTACAGAAAAATCCGATTTATTTAATAAAAAAGCATAGTCCTTGTTGTAATATAAATAAAAAACTTCATTAGTCTCGTAAACACGGTATAACTTCCAATAAGAAATTTTAGACTGATTCTGATTTTCTACCGAGCAAAAATAATTCTCATAAAAATAAAAAGTTGTGCCAGAAGTTTTAGGTTTCTTTTCTTTTTGCTTTATTTTATGCTTCTCCTTTTTCAATTGGATAGAAGGATACACAAAACGCCATCCTAAAAAAAGAAAAAGTACAAGAACAAAAAGAAAACCTTGTAGAAAATAGCCTTCATAAAAAAGCATAGCAATAAACACTAATAAAATTAGTGTAATAAAGGCACTAGAAATATAGTAAGAAGTGCCAAAAATAGACTCATGAAACTGCAAAAAAGTTTCATACATTTGGTTCGTGTATAGGGTAGTATTTTTAAAAAGTAGTTTCATAAATAGCTCCTTTGCATAAGATAAAAATATTATAACACAAAATTACAAAAAATGTACCATTTAACCCTGACATTTTTGAGACATGTCTCATTTAAACCTGACTTAAGTAGGACACTTTTTGCATAAAAGATAGAAAAATGTCCATACTAGAAGAAAAAAGGAGAGAAGTAAAAGTGAAGTTATCTTGGATAAAATTAGAAGAAGATGATCAAAATTTTAAAGTGCCAGAAAAACTAGGAATGCATATAGAATATCTAAAAGCTCCAGAGCAAATTGATGAAAAATTAGCAGAATTAGTAAAGAAAAACTATGACACCATTATGATAACAAATGAATTAGCTGGCTTTTCGGAAGATATTATAAAAAAGTATTATGAGGATGAAACGGTTAAAATCATAATTAGTCCTAGATAGTCATACAATAGAGCAAAAGGATAAAGGAGAGATGGGCTTGGACATTTATGAAAAAGAAAGGGTATTAGAGAAAAAAGAAAAATTAATGGGAGAGTTAGGTCGTCTTCTTTATCAAGAAAAAATAAAACGAGAAATAAAGGAGTATGTATTTTTATGTGTGGGCAGTGATAAAATGACAGGTGATTGTTTTGGTCCATTAGTGGGAACAAAGCTAGAAAATGATTTTGAAGATTACCAAATTTTTAACATTCATATCTTAGGAAATTTGAAAAATCCAGTTTGTTATCCTAACGTGATAGAGGTGATAGAAAAGATACATTCTATAGAAAAAGAAGCTTGCGTCATAGTAATAGATGCGGCTTTTTCCAGAGAAGAGAATATTGGAAAAATATATGTATCTCATCAAGAAACCGTTTTGGGAAAGGGAATTGGAAAACAAAAAATTGCCATAGGGGATATTAGCATTAAAGCTGTAGTAGCAAAAGATTGTAAAATACCAATGCACAATTTTCAAATGCTACAAAATATTTCACTTCAATTTGTTATGGATATGGCAGACATTGTGGCAGATAGTATTTTTGAAGTAATGAAATATACTTAAAAAGAAAACGTATAATTGGAAGAAAATTGGAAAAAATCTATATAAACCAGTAGAAAGGAAGCGTTTATATGGAGATAAATTCAATGAAAAATATGATAGTATTAAAAAATTTTCCTTCGAATATTGTAGAGGAGGCTTTTGTAGTATTAAAGGAAAATGTGAAAATACATAAAGTAGAAATGGCAGATAAAAAAGGTGGCAAGGAAAAAGAGAAAAAGCAAATTTCAAAGCAAAATTCTATCGTAAAAGAAGCAGAAATGCTCATTGCAGAATATGTAGATAACTTGCAGAAGCAAGAGTATAAAGTAAAAAATGAAAATAAGAAAATGATGGATAAGTACAAAAAAATGAAAAAACTTACTATTTTATTATCCATTTTTTCTGTACTTAGTACGATTGTTATTTTATTGAAATAATAAAAGAAGTAATTGATATAGGAAAATTGAGTGACATCAATTTTCTTTTTTTGGGACTTGTTTACCTACAAAAAATCTCTTGTTCTAAAACCAAAATCCACGAATATACATGAACAAAGAAAGCAAAGGAAGAGGTGTTTTTTTGGAAAAGACGATGAGTGCAGAAGAGAGAATAAGAAGAGCAGAAGAAATTTATCAAAATAGAAAAAGGACAAGAGATAGTGGAGTAAGAGTTTCTACTTCTCAAGTAAAAACAAATGAAAAGCCAGAGTATGGACTATATAAAAAATTAATTTTACAGATATTAATATGTTTAGTAATTTATTTTATTTTCTATTTAATCAAAAATTCTAACTATCTATTTTCAGAAGATGTCATTCAAAAAACAAAGGAGCTTTTATCCTATGATATTAATTTTCAAAATGCTTATCAAGCTTGTGTAGATTTTTATGAGAAGAATATACAAGGATGGTTAGAAACAGAAAAAACAGATACAAATACGCAAGCCAATGAGGTAGCAGAAGAAATAACGAATACGCAAGAAGCGGGAAATACGGTTTCCAATGAGACTACAAATGAAATAGCAAATGAACAAGAAAGCACAGAAAATGTAGAAAATCAAACTGTCCAAGAAACAGGAGGAGTAGGAGGAGCGGAAGAAGCACAGCCTGTAGCTTTAAGCCAAATGGAGATGGATGCAAATGAGATTAAGGCAAATTATAGCTTTGTATTACCGCTTAGAGGGACAGTAACCTCTCGTTATGGCCCAAGAGAAGCAACAGAAATAGTGTCTGCCAATCATGCTGGTATTGATATAGGGGCAAATGCAGGAACAGTTATTGTAGCAGCAATGGAGGGGACTGTAACTAGTGTTTCTTCACAAGGAGACTATGGAAATCATGTATATATTCAAAATGGAGACGTAGTTACTCTATATGCACATTGCCAAACCATCTATGTAAAAGAAGGAGATAGTATAGCACAAGGACAGCAAATTGCAGAAGTGGGTTCTACAGGAAGAACAACAGGACCACATCTGCATTTTGAAATACGAAAAGCGGGAAGAACAGTAAATCCAGAGTATGTTTTATCTTTTGCATAGATTTTGGAAAAAGGAAGGGGAAAAAATGCAAATTAAATTAAATTTAAATATATTTATTTTTATACTCATTTTTCTTTTCACAAGGCAAATAGAAATCTATGGAATTCTAATGTTATTTGCAGTAATTCATGAGCTTACTCATATGCTAGTGGGGATAGTTTTGGGATTAAAGCCAAAAACTTTTACCATTATGCCCTTAGGATTTTCGGTAGGTTTTAGGGTAGATTGTTTAGATTATAATAAGAAAGTAAAGAAAGGGACTTTCTTATGCATCAAAAAAATTATGATTGCTTTAGCAGGGCCTATGATAAATTTTATACTGGCTATCTTCTTTCTATTTGTAGATACTACTTTTTTTGGAATAGACAGGCAATTGGTTGTTTATAGCAACTTGTTAATAGGTCTTTTTAATTGCATTCCGTTATATCCATTAGATGGAGGAAGAGTAGTAAAAAATATTTTACATATTTTATTAGGAAAACAAGAAGCAGAGAAATGGAGCCATAATATTTCGCATATGACAATTTGTCTATTGACAGCAGTAGTTAGCATCGGAATTTTATATATTAGAAATATAGCACTTTTACTTGTATTAGGGTATTTATGGGGATTGGTTATTATAGAAGGGAAAAAATACAAAAATAAAATAAAAATTTATGAGACATTAGAGCAAACAAACTTAAAAGAGATGCTGGAAATAAAGTGAATAATATGTAAATTTTATAAAAAATGCTGTCAATGAAATTTGAAAATGTCCCAAAATTTTTTTAACATAAGCCCTAAAAAT
>CAMMAC010000042.1 GCA_946493085.1 uncultured Clostridiaceae bacterium | reverse complement strand
TTTATTATAATTTATATTTTTAAATTGAATATTAGTAATATATTTACGAGGCTCTAAAATCGTTTTTAAGGCAATTTAATAATGAAGTAATAAAATTTCGTCTATAATTATAAGTAATTTATTTAAAGTTCTATAAAAGTCTGATAATTATAGAAATAATAAAAAAATACTATAGTATATGATATATATATGCAAATTTTAATATATAGCAAGAGATATAATAATTATAAGAAAAGTGCCAAAAATATGACGCACGAGAATCGATTTTAAGGCGTTTTTATTTTTTGGACATATAGTTTGTTGTCTGTAAAAATAGGCAAAATACTAAAATATAAGGTTTTTAGAAAATTTAAAGAAAAAATAAAAATCTTATAATTTTTTTGAATAAAAAAACTGGTTACAATAATGAAAAAAAATCCAACCAAAATAATGAGGCTTCAGAATCAGTTTTAAGGGGATTTTATAAGAAAGTAATATAGTTTTATTAGTCTAAATAAAAGAGTATAAAAGCTCTATATAAGGCTAATAGCAAGGATTACAAGAAATAGCCATGTATGTGGTTATATATTTTTGCCCCTATACCTTATTGCGCAAAACTTTGATTTTGTGCAATGTTATTTATATAGATAAATATAATAGGCACTTGCTTTATGCCCTACTTTGATTATAATTTATCTATATATTTTTTTAAATATCTTATGATACTACTTTAGGAAAACTTTCTCTACTAGTTTATCATACTATTATGAAATAATCCATTATTAAGAATTATTTCACATTTTCCTTAATTTTTCACTATATATATTTATTTATCCCCTAAATAGAAATGAACTTAAGAAAATTACTTTTCTTAGAAATTAAGATTTAAACCTATAAAGGAAACTATTCATTTTTTCTATAAATTCTTTGTTATTTTTTGTTGTTACCATCTGTTTAATAATTTGCTCTGTTACTTCTGCTACAGGCATACTGGATAATGCTTTTCTTAATGCATAAACTGTTTCTAACTCTTTTGGAGATAATAATTTTTCCTCTTTTCTAGTTCCTGATTTATTGATATCAATTGCAGGGAAAATACGTTTTTCTGATAAAGACCTGTCTAAATGTACTTCCATATTTCCTGTACCTTTGAATTCTTCAAAAATAACTTCATCCATTCTACTACCTGTTTCAATTAAAGAGGTAGCAAGTATCGTTAAGCTTCCACCATTTTCTATATTTCTAGCAGCACCAAAGAATTTTTTTGGTTTATGTAAGGCTCCTGGATCAAATCCTCCAGATAAGGTCCTTCCTGAAGATGGAATTACTAAGTTATAAGCACGTGCTAATCTGGTAATACTATCTAATAAAATAACAACATCTTTCTTATGCTCTACTAATCTTTTAGCTCTTTCTAATACCATTTCAGCAACTTTTACATGATGTTCAGGAAGTTCATCAAAAGTAGAATAAATTACTTCTCCATGAATAGAACGTTTCATATCGGTTACTTCTTCTGGTCTTTCGTCTATTAATAATACAATTAATTCTACCTCAGGATTATTAATAGAAATACTATTGGCTATTTTCTTTAGCAATGTTGTTTTTCCTACTTTTGGTGGTGCAACAATTTGTCCTCTTTGTCCTTTTCCAATCGGGGAAATAATATCAATCATACGCATAGCATATTCTGTAGGAGTAGTTTCTAAATATAGCCTTTCTTCTGGATAGATAGGTGTTAAGTCATCAAATTTTACACGTCTATATGCCTTTTCTGGTGCCTCTTCATTTACTTCCCCCACATAGATTAAAGCAGGAAATTTTTCTCCTTCTTTTGGAAGTCTAGCAATTCCTTTTATTTTATCTCCATTGTCTAAACGAAATCTACGAATTTGTACAGGTGAAACATAAATATCTTTTGGAGTGGATAAATAGTTTTCTCCTCTTAAAAATCCATATCCATCTGGCAAAATCTCTAAAACACCTTCTACAATTCTATCATCTTCACTTGTTAGTTGATAGCCATTTCCTGCTGTCAATTGTGGCTCTTCTACATAATTTTCTTGGTTATCATTTACTAGCGGATAGAATTTTTTTGGTTTCTCCTCTACTGGTTTTTCTAGTTCTTCTAATATATGAATTAATTCTTCTTTCTTTAATTTTGAAACATTTTTTACGCCTTTTTCTTTTGCAATTTGGCGTAACTCTACTAAGGTAGAATTTAATAAATCCATAAATAAGCCCCCTATTTTTTATTTTGTTTTGTTTATTTCATATTTAACGGGAAAAATAAGAAATTAACATTTTTTGAATGAATACTTTAATTTACATCCTTATTATACTACTTTTTACAAAAATTGTAAAGAGAAAGATAAGAAAAAACAGATATTTTGCTATCTGTTTTCATTTTCCTGCATCTATATATACTCTTTCATTCGGTAAATACATTCCTAATTTTTCTCTTGCTATTTCTTCTATATATTCATCAGAGTCTACGTTATCTTTCATATCTTGCAAAGATGATTGTTCTTCTTTTGCTTCAGTAATTTTTTCATCATAAGACTTTACTTCCGCTCTGTAAGAATTCAAAGTTTCCTGTTGAGATATAAAGATACTAACTACATAAATCCCTAAAATTCCTAATAATATTTTTTTATAATGTTTTTTTAATAATTTCATACGTAAATCTCTCCAATTTTGACATCATTAGATTTCCATTTTATCCTAATTATATTTTTCTACATTTTTTTGTAGATTCCTTCTTTTATTTTTTATTTTTTTGTTTTTTATTGCAGAAATATGGTTCTTATGAAAAGTTGTAAAGAGTTTCCTCACATTAATTACCATAAAGGAAATTGGCTTCATAAGTGCTTTATGTATTGTTTTCCATACGATAGAAAATGGTTTTAAGCACCATAAAATTATTTGTTTTACTATGCTTTTTATGGTATTCAATATGTTAACACTAATTTTGATAAAATGTTTGCTTATTGTGAGCATATAAATTAAGATTCCAAAAAATAGCCCTAATATTACATAGCCTCTGATTTCTCCATTCTGAAAATAGAATAATAAAAATAATAAAAAGGTACCTGTTAAAATCCAAAATAAGATATCTTCTAAATAGGTTATCCAATCAGGTGTTTTAAAAGTTCGTCTTAAAACACGAAAAATATCGAAAAAAATACCTATTAGGATACCTGCTATGATAAATAGGAATAAAGAATATAATTGTATGCCAATTGTATTTTCCAAATGTCTCACCTTTTTATTTAAATATTTTTCCTAAAAACCCAGAATTTTTTTGATTTAGGTCATTTTCGCTATAAGATAAATGATAAATTTCTCCTTCTACAACTACTTCTGATGTATCAATACTTAATTTGTTAATATGTAAATTTTCTCCTTTAATTGTTAGCAACCCGTAATTCTGTTTCTACAATAACTACTTGATCATCAAAACTTAAAACATCTAGTACACCAGAAATACTAAGTTTTTCTCTATTCTCTAGTACTAAGTTTTGAATGATATTGGTATTCGTATTATGATTTCCATTTTTTCTATCCTCTATCGTTGGCATATTCCCTCTCCTCCTTTTTTCTTCTTGTCTGCACAATATATCTTATTCAGGTCTTGTCTATTTTAGAACCATTTTTATAAGACTTTTTCCCTATCCTATTTTGGTGTTCCAGAATAAATTACAAAAGACTATGTAACATATACATAGCCTTTTAAGTACTTTTTATATAAATTTATTCTGTGCACATAAATCTTCGTGTAATTGTTCTAATATAGATGGTTCTACTTGTTTTGTAAACATTATCACAATTTTAGATTCGCTTTCTTCTAGGGTAAATATTTCTAAATGATTTTTCTCTATTATTTTTAAAACCTTTTCCATAACAGTAGTGTCGTTTTTGATGCCATGCCCTACAATAGCAATTCTAGAAATACTATGATATTTCACTTCTTTTTCTTGTAACTCTTTCTCTAAAACTTCTTGGAATTTATTGAGAACACTATTTTTTATGGTAAAATATAAATGATTTTCTTTTATCATAAAATGATTTGCATCTATTCCTAATTTCCATAAAAAAGAAAGCCATTTTTGAGGATTTTCTTCTTCATAAATATCCACTAAAATAATATCGTCGTTTTTTACAATGCTTTTTACACTGGTATCTTCTATTTTATCTTGCACTACACTGCCTGGTTTATCATTAAAAGTAGATTTTGTAATGATAGGAATATGATATTTTTTTCCTACTTCTATACAACGATTATGAAGTACACGAGCTCCTTCATTCGCAATTTCTAACATTTCCGTATAGGAAAGTGTGGGTAGTTTTTGTGCATCTGGTATTTTTTTAGGATCTGTGGTATATACACCATCTACATCCGAAAAAATATAGCAATGTTTTGCTTTTAGAGCTGCTGCAATAGCTACTGCTGTTGTATCAGAGCCTCCTCTTCCTAATGTAGTAATATCTCCTTTCTCATTAATACCTTGGAAACCAGCTACAATTACAATTTTTCCTTTTTTCAGTTCTTCTTCTATTCTAGTAGTATCTATTGTTTCTATTTTAGCATTTTGGTTTGTTTTGTTTGTATACATACCAGCTTGCCAACCAGTAAGAGAGATAGCATCATATCCCATTCTTTTCAGCAATATAGCAAGTTTAGACATAGATATTTGTTCTCCTGTACTTAAAAGCACATCCATTTCTCTATCGTCCGGAACTGCGGATAATTCTTTTGCTTCTTTTATAAGCTGATCTGTAGTCTTTCCTTGTGCAGAAACCACAACAACTATATTTTTTTCTTCCTCCTTTATACTAATGATTTTTTCTGCCACCATATTCAATCGAATATTGTCTGCAACACTACTTCCTCCAAATTTTAATACTGTTACCGTGTCCATATTCATTGGCACCTCTTTATTATTTTTTAAAATCCCATTTAATTATAAATATGGCTACTACTATTATATGCGATAGTTTGGCAGAATGCTATAGTTTTTGAAGATATTTTAAATATGCTTCCATGAAACCATTTAGATCTCCATCCATTACTGCTTGCACATTTCCTACTTCATACCCTGTGCGATGATCTTTTACCATCGTATAGGGACAGAACACATAAGAACGTATTTGACTTCCCCACGCAATATCCATTTGATTACCTTTTAAATCTTCTATTTTTTCTTTCTGCTCTTTTTCTTTTAGGTCTAATAATTTTGTTTTTAGCATCTTCATAGCAGTTTCTCTATTTTGTATTTGAGAACGTTCTGATTGACATGCTACCACAATATTGGTAGGAATATGGGTAATTCTCACTGCAGATGATGTTTTGTTAATATGCTGTCCTCCTGCTCCTGATGCACGATACGTATCCACTCTCAAATCATCTGGATTAATCTGCATCTCTATGTCATCTGTAATTTCTGGCAATACTTCTACAGAAGCAAAAGAAGTATGCCTTCTTCCACCACTATCAAAAGGAGAAATTCGCACTAACCTGTGAACTCCCATTTCTCCTTTTAAATAGCCATAGGCATAATCTCCTTTTATCAGTGCTGTCACACTTTTTATGCCTGCTTCTTCTCCTTCTAAATAATCTAGTTCTTCTACTTGATAACCATTGTCATTTGCCCATCTTGTATACATACGATATAACATTTCTACCCAATCTTGTGCTTCTGTTCCACCAGCTCCTGGATGTAGAGTTATCATCGCATTATTTACATCATATTTACCGGACAATAAGGTGTTTATTTCTAATTTTTCTACACTTTTTTCTAATTTTTTTACACTTTCTTGCAATTCTTGTTCCATTTGCTCATCTTTTTCTTCTTTTAAAAAGGCAAGCACTTCTAGAATATTATCTAAATTCTCTTTTACTTTTTTATATTCCTCTAATTTATTTTTGATGTTTGTAATTTCTTTTAAAATTTTACCAGAACTACTAGCATCTTCCCAAAAGCCTTGTTCCAATGTTTTTTTCTCTAACTCTTGTAATTTTTCTCCTAAATGAATTACATCAAAGGGACTCACCTACACTTTGTAATTTTGTTTGTAATTCATTGGTCTTTTGCTCAATTTCATCAAAATCTAACATACTTCTTCACTCTCCTTGTATGCCTTATTGTATCATAGAATTTTTTTGTTATCAACTACAATTTAGGGACGTTCCTTAAATTGTCTGATTCATTTGTGATAATGTCTTAATAAATCATTTGAGAAAATGTCTCAA
>CAMMAC010000041.1 GCA_946493085.1 uncultured Clostridiaceae bacterium | reverse complement strand
TGTTCACAAAAAATTCACAAATAATTTTAGCAAAACATATTGACAAGTGCTAAAAACGGGTATAATATATATGAAGATTAGCAATCAAAACAAAAGAGTGCTAAAAGAGGTGAAAAAATTGTTAGATGATAGAAAAAAGAAAGTCTTACAAGCGATAGTAGAAGAATATATAAACACAGCAGAGCCTGTAAGCTCAAATGCTCTAACAAGTAACCATGGATTACAATGTAGTAGTGCAACAATAAGAAATGAAATGGCAGACCTAGAAAAATCAGGATATCTAGATAAAACCCATACATCAAGTGGAAGAATACCATCTGAAAAAGGATATAGATATTATGTTGATGAATTGTTAAAAGATGATGACATAAGTTTAGAAGAAATAAAATATATAAGTTCTAAATTAGAAACAAAAGTAAATGAAATTGAAGATTTAACTAAAATTGCTGCAAATACTATATCTGAGGTTACACATTACACAACAGTTTCAATAGGACCAAAGGCAAATGAGCAAATTATAAAAGATATCAAATTTATATTATTAGGTTCAAGAATGATGATGGCTGTAATATTAACAGATACAGGCCTAGTTAAAGAAACAATAATTAAATTTGATGAAGATGTAACAGAAAAACAAGTTGAAACTATAAACTATATGTTTAATAAGAAGTTAAAAGGACAGCCAATAGAAAAAATAGACAGACCATTAGAAGAATATTTATATGACGAAATGACATATAGTGTAAATGTAATAAAACCAATAATAGAGCAAATAAAAAAAGTATTAGAAGATGAACAAATATATTTAGAAGGTGCAAATAAATCATTTGACCTACCAGAATTTAATAGTTTAGAAGTAGCCAAAAATTTTGTAAATGTATTAGACACAAAAGAGTTAATGGCAGATATGCTAAATTCAGGTTTTGCAGATGACATTCAAGTATATATAGGTGATGAAAATCCAAAAGAAGAGCTAAAAGATTTTAGTGTAGTTACTTTTAAACATAAGGTAAATGGAAAAGATTTAGGAACAATAGGTATAATAGGACCAAAAAGAATGGACTATTCAAAAGTAATTTCAGTTATGAAATATATAAATAAAAAGTTAAAAGAAATTGAATAGAAAGGTAGTGGGAAGATGGCAGAAAATAAGGAAGAAATGAAAAAGGAAAATGAAACTCGAAAAGAAGAAAAGAAAAATAAAAAAGTACAAGAAATAGTGCCAAAGACCGAATATGATGAATTAGATGATAGATATAAAAGAATATTGGCAGAATTTGAAAATTACAAAAAAAGAAGTAGTAAAGAAAGAGATAACTTGTATAATTCAATATTAGCAGATGTGGTAGAAGTAATATTACCAATATTAGACAATTTAGAAAATGCAGCAAAAGTAGAAACAAAAGACGAGAATTACAAACAAGGAGTAGAATTGGTATTAAAACAATTTAAAGATGTTTTAAAATCAAAAGGCGTAGAAGAAATAAAAACAGAAGGAGAAACTTTTGATCCATCATTACATGAAGCAGTAAGTAGTATACAAGATGAAAATTTAGGAGAAAAAGAAATTGCGCAAGAATATAGAAAAGGCTACAAAATAGGAGATAAAGTTATAAGACATTCAATGGTTGTAGTAGCAAATTAAAAGGGGAATAAGAATGATAAGAATAGTAGGAATATTACTAGAAATAGGAATGTTTTGCATAATATATTCTGCTATGGAGAGAGGTATAGGGTATCTAAAAAAAGTATTAATCTATGCAGTAGGAATGGAAATAGAACTATTTATGATGATGTTATTAATGGGATATATGTCAATATTAATGATATTATTAACATTTGGAGCATTTTTTGTAATAGGACTGTTAGTAATATTTCTGGTAGATAAGCTAAGCAATCGTTACTATTTGGAAAGAGTACCTTTTGTAATCATAGCAGTAGTAATAGATATATTAATAAAATATGTTGCGACTATATTATTAGGTGGATATCTAGCAATAGGACTAATATAAAAATAAATTAAGTTATTAATTATAATATATATAAATAGCTTCGTTGATATTGATGGGGAGAGAAGCAAAAAAATAAAATAAAACTGTTTTTTGAACCCATCTCAAAAAACAAAAAAGAAAGGATGAATAAAAATGGGAAAAATTATAGGAATTGACTTAGGAACAACAAATTCATGTGTAGCAGTTATGGAAGGAGGAGAACCAGTTGTAATACCAAATGCAGAAGGAAATAGAACAACACCATCAGTTGTAGCATTTTCTAAAAATGGTGAAAGACTAGTTGGACAAATAGCAAAACGTCAAGCTGTTACAAACCCAGATAACACAGTTATATCAATAAAAAGAAAAATGGGAACAAGTGAAAAAGTTAACATAGATGGAGATACATTTTCTCCACAAGAAATTTCAGCAATGATTTTACAAAAATTAAAAGCTGATGCTGAAAATTATTTAGGACAAAAAGTTACACAAGCTGTTATAACAGTACCAGCATATTTTAGTGATAGCCAAAGACAAGCAACAAAAGATGCAGGTAAAATAGCAGGACTTGAAGTATTAAGAATTATAAACGAACCAACAGCAGCATCACTTGCTTATGGTATGGATAAAGAACAAGACCAAAAAATAATGATATATGACTTAGGTGGAGGTACATTTGATGTTTCAATACTAGATATAGGTGATGGAGTATTTGAAGTTTTAGCAACAAATGGTAATACACATCTAGGTGGAGATGACTTTGATAATGCAATAATAGATTATTTAGTAAGTGAATTCAAAAAATCAAATGGTATTGATTTAAAATCAGATAAAATGGCAATGCAAAGATTAAAAGAAGCAGCAGAAAAAGCTAAAATAGAACTTTCAGGAGTTCAACAAACACAAATCAACTTACCATTTATCACAGCAGATAGCACAGGACCAAAACATTTAGATATAACATTAACAAGAGCTAAATTTGAAGAATTAATTCATGATTTAGTAGAGGCAACTGCTGGACCTGTAAATCAAGCTATGAAAGATGCTGGATTAACACCAAATGATATTCATAAAGTATTATTAGTTGGAGGTTCAACAAGAGTTCCAGCTGTTCAAGAAGCAGTAAAAAGAATAACAGGAAAAGAACCAGATAAAGGAATTAACCCAGATGAATGTGTTGCAATTGGTGCAGCAATCCAAGGTGGAGTTTTATCAGGAGATGTAAAAGATTTAGTATTACTAGATGTAACACCATTATCATTAGGTATTGAAACATATGGTGGAGTATTTACAAAATTAATTGAAAGAAATACAACAATACCAACAAAGAAATCACAAATATTCTCAACAGCAGCAGATGGTCAAACATCAGTTGAAGTTCACGTATTACAAGGTGAAAGAGAAATGGCTGCATATAATAAAACATTAGGAAGATTCCAATTAACAGGAATACCAGCAGCACCAAGAGGAGTACCACAAATAGAAGTTACATTTGATATAGATGCAAATGGTATAGTTCACGTATCTGCAAAAGATATGGCAACAGGAAATGAGCAAAATGTATCAATTACAGCTTCAACAAATTTAACAGATGAAGATATCGATAAAGCTGTAAAAGATGCAGAAGCACATGCAGCAGAAGATAAAAAGAAGAAAGAAGAAATTGAAGTTAAAAATAATGCTGAAAGCTTAATCTATAATAGTGAAAAAACATTAAAAGATTTAGGAGATAAAATAAGCGGAGAAGAAAAAGCAAAAGTAGAAACAGAAATAGATAATACTAAAAAAGCATTAGAAACAAATGATACAGAAAAAATAAAAGAAGCAACAGAAAAATTAACAAAAGTATTCTATGATATGTCTGAACAATTATATAAAAATGCAAACCCAAATGGAGCAGCAGGAGCAAATCCAAATGAAGCACAACAAGCAGAAACAGAAAATAAAGATGGAAATGTTTATGATGCAGACTACAAAGTAGAAGATGATGGAGATAAAAAATAGAATTTAGGGATATATGGAACGTTGAGGGAGTCCCAAAACGTTCCAATAATTTTAGAAATAATAAATTAATACCTAGGTTATATTTTTAATAAAGGAGAAGAAATAGATGGCAGGTAAAAGAGATTATTATGAGGTTTTAGGAGTAAATAAAAATGCAACAGATGATGAATTAAAAAAAGCATATAGAAAACTTGCAAAGAAATATCATCCAGATGCAAACCCAGATAATAAAGAAGAAGCAGAAGCTAAATTTAAAGAAGTAAATGAAGCATATGAAACATTGTCTAATCCTCAAAAAAGAAAAATGTATGACCAATTTGGACCAGATGGACCACAAGGATTTGGTGGAGGTGCTGGTGGACCTTTTGGAGGTGGTAATGGATATTATTCATATACTAGCTCAGGATTTGATGGATTTGATGATTTTGGAGACTTAGGAGATATTTTTTCTTCAATCTTTGGAGGATTTGGAGGAAGAACATCAAGAAAACAAAGTGGTCCAAGAAAAGGTGCAGATTTAAACTTCCACATGGATATAACTTTTGAACAAGCTTTTTTAGGTGTGGAAAAAGAAATTATAATAAATAGAAATGAAGAATGTAGCAATTGCCATGGAACAGGTGCTAAACCTGGAACTTCTGTAAGTAAATGTCCAGAATGTCATGGTACAGGTCAAGTAAGACAAGTACAAAATACAATATTAGGGCAAATGCAAACAACAAGAACATGTTCAGCATGTCATGGTACAGGAGAAATTATAAAAGAACCTTGTGATGTATGTAGAGGAAAGGGAACAGTAAGAAAACAACCTAAAATAAAAGTTAAAATTCCAGCAGGAATTGCAGATGGTCAACCAGTAGTATTAAGAGGAGAAGGAGAACCTGGCGAAAAAGGCGGTCCAAAGGGAGATTTATATATTACTATAAGAGTAAAGAAACACAATCTTTATTCAAGAAATGGTAATAATGTAACATGTGAGATTCCTATTAGTATTACACAAGCTACACTAGGAGGAGAAATAGAAATTCCAATGGTAGATGGCACTAAGGAAAAATATAAAATACCAGAAGGAACTCAAACAGGTACAAAATTTGTAATTAGAAATAAAGGATTCAAATCTGTTACATCAAGTGCAGTAGGTGATTTCATATTTACAGCAATTGTTCAAACACCAAAGAAATTAACAAGAGAGCAAAGAGATTTATTAACAGAGCTTGCAAAAACAATGAATGAACAGCCACCTATTAAAAAAAGAGGCTTTTTTGGCTAAAATCCTTTACTATGAGTGATAAAAGGAGTATAATCAGTGTACAAATAAAAAATTATGTGTAGAAAAAGGAGGAATGTATTTTTATGCGGTGCGTAAAAATCAAAATCGAAAAGGACTTCAACAATATTGAAAGGTATATGAATAAGTTGTTGAAAGAGAAAAATCAAGAAGGTCTGCGATTGAGAGAAATTAAAGGCGATACAATGTGTTTTACACGTAAGAAAGTTGGAGAAGAGGGTAGGCAAATAGTAGTACAGGGTTCATCAAAGCATTATGGAAGCCTTAAAGAATTTATTGAGAGAAAAGAAGCTTCAATGGAAGATGGCAGGCATTATCGGTGGACTAAATTAGGAGAAGTTTCCTTTGAGAAAAGGAATAAAACAATTTTCATTGTTTTCTTAGAAAGATTTACAAGATTAGTTTAGAGAACTGAAAGTAGAGCTGAAATTTTAGCTCTACTTTTTAATTTTTTCTAATTTCAATAATTGCTAAATTGTTTATAAGTCAAAAGCACAAATTAAATAAGCTCAAAAGAGTTATATGTATAAAATATTTATGCAGTGACGAATGCGACCGGGAATAGCCGTACGCATTCTTAGCAACAAGTAAATGAGGGCGCGTCCTCACGAGAGGCTCGTTTACTTTTGATTAGAATGCGTAGGCTATGAGAGGGAAGCCGAGGAACGAAATAAATATTTTATACATATAACTCTTTTGAGCGACAAGCACTATTTTAAAATTTTGACTTATAAATAATTTAGCAATTATTAAAATTAGAAAAAATTAAAGACTAGACATATGGGGGAAAAAAATATATAATATATAAGGAAAATAAGAAGAAAAAGGTGTAAAAATGAAAAAAAAGGTATTATTTATATCAAGTACAGGAGGACATCTTAATGAATTATTACAATTAGCTCCTTTATTTGAAAAATATGATTATAATATAATTACAGAAAAAGATAAAGCAAATGAGAATTTAAAAGAAAAATATGGTGAAAAATTATATTTTTTACCATATGGCACAAGAGCAAAACTCTTTTCATATATATTTAAGTATTTATTTTTATGT
>CAMMAC010000040.1 GCA_946493085.1 uncultured Clostridiaceae bacterium | reverse complement strand
ATATTTTTTATTTTATCACGGAAGGATTTATTTACACAACTTTTTCTATACTCTCGATTAAGCAATTTTTGACATTCTACCACACCCATAATATTACCTTGAATCATCATTTCAGCAATATGAGAATTGCTTTTGTCTGTAAGTGTATTCATTTGTACTCCCATCCAACTCATCATTTTATCTCTAGCAGGTGCTTCGTCTGGAACTTCCCCATAAGTTTCGAATTGACCATTTACTTTTTCCACAATGTTGCCATAACCATTGTATTGTGTACTTAAATTTTCTTTCATATTTTCATCCCCAACTTTTTCTGTTACATAAGAGATAGACTCCATTCCCATCTTAGCAGCTTTAGCAATTTCGTTTAAAATTGTTAAATTAATATTTTCATCCATATTCAAAAAACTCCTTTCAATTTTAGTATGCCCTAAAAAAGAAAAAATATGATGAGACATATTTGCTTATACAATCTTAAGACTTTAAATAAAAATGAGTTGTTTCTTCCTATTTCTTATGATACAATAACAAGCAATAAAAACAAGAAAAGAGAAGACCATACATTCATTAAAAAGGAGACAAAAATCATGTCAGAAGTGAAATGGACAAAAGAGCAAGAAAGTGCAATATATGATAAAGGTTCTAATATTTTGGTGGCGGCAGCGGCAGGGAGTGGAAAAACTGCTGTTTTAGTAGAGCGTATTTTGCACAAAATAGTAGATGAAAAAATAGATATTGATAAAATTTTAGTAGTAACTTTCACCAATGCAGCTGCATCAGAAATGAGACAAAGAATTTTAGATGGTATTTACAAAAAAATAGAAGAAAATCCAGAAGAAAGATTTTTGCAAAAACAAATTACCTTATTAAATAAGGCAAGTATTTGTACTATTCACTCCTTTTGTTTAGAGACAATTAAAAACTATTTTTATGAGTTAGATGGCTTTTCTGCTAATTTTAGAATTGGAGATACAGCGGAAATAGAATTGTTAAAACAAGATACATTAGAAGAAATGTTGGAAAAGAAATATGAAGAAAAAGAAAAAGACTTAGTACGTTTAGTAGATACTTATACCAATTATCGAGGAGATGAGCCGTTAAAAGAAATTATTTTAAAAGTATATGATTACATACAAAGTTTACCTTTCCCAGAAAAAGCATTAAAAGAGGCAGTAGAAAAATTTAAAGGGAATCATTTAGAAGAGGACTTTTCCCAAACCATATGGGGAGAAATTTTGCTAGGTAAATTGCAAGAAATACTAGAAGAAGGTATTATAAAATTAAAAGCAGTAAAAGAGCAACTTTCTTGGTATGGGGATATGGAAAAATTTGAAGTAGTGATAGAACAAGATAAGAATATGCTGGAAAAGATAGAGAATATTTTGCAAGAAGAACAAGAAACAAAATGGGATAGTGTATATGAAGCAGTAAACAAGATGTCTTATGCAAAGTGGCCAATAGATAAAAAAGTAACAACAGAATATAAGCAAGAGGCAAAGAAAATAAGGGATGAAGTAAAGACAAGCGTAAGTAAGGTGGTAGAGCAGTATTTTATTTATTCTTCTAAAGAAGCTAGAGAAGATTTGGCATATATGTATCCTACTTTAAAGGCTTTAGAAAAAGAAGTATTAGATTTTGCAGAAAGTTTTGCCCAGAGAAAAAGAGAAAAAAATATCATAGATTTTCATGATATAGAACATTTTGCATTGCAGATTCTATGGAAAGAGCAGGAAGATGGAAGTTTGCAGAGAACAGAAGTAGCTAAGAAATTGCAAGAAAAATTTGAAGAAATTGCGATAGATGAGTATCAAGACAGTAACCTATTACAAGAACTAATTTTAACGAGTGTGTCCAATGGTCATAATATTTTCATGGTAGGAGATGTAAAACAAAGTATTTACCGTTTCAGAGGGGCTAAGCCAGAATTATTTATGGAAAAATATAACCAATATGGCGCAAAAGGGGAAAATACAATTGGTGAAAAAATACAGCTTTTTAAAAATTTTAGAAGTAGAAAAAATATCTTGGAAGTAACCAATACCATTTTTGAAAATATTATGAGTAAAAATTTAGGAGAGATGGATTATACAGAGGAAGAATTCTTGAACTATGAAGCAAATTATCCAGAAGAAGGGGAAGGAAAAGCAGTAGGTGGCAGAGCAGAATTATATGTAATAGATACCGAACTTCCAGAAAATAATCAGGAAGAAGATTCCGAAGAGGATGAGGTACAAGAAATTATAGAAAATACTTCCATAGAGGCAAAATTTGTAGCAAAAAAGATAAAAGAAATGATAGAAAGCCATAGACTAGTATATGATAAAAAAGAGGGAACAAGAGCTATTACTTATAAGGATATTGTCATTTTACTAAGGGCTACTTCTAATAGTGCACCTGTTTATGAAAAAGAATTAGAGGAGCAAGATATACCTGTATTTAGTGATAGTTCAGCACAATATTTAGAATCTACAGAAATACAAACTATGCTTGCCTTATTAAAGATAATAGATAATCCTATGCAAGATATCCCTTTAGTGTGTGTACTTCGTTCTCCTATTGGTAACTTTACAGATAATGAATTAGTGGAAATTCGCTTGGTAGATAGAAAAAATAGTTTTTATGAAGCATTTATGAAAGCTAGAATCTCAGCAAAAGAAACATTAAGGCTAAAAATAGATTACTTTATAGAACAATTAGAAAGATGGAAAAAAGAGCAAAAAGAAAAGTCTTTAGAAGAGTTTATATGGCAACTATATAGAGAAACAGGTTATTACCATTATGTGGGCTTATTAAATAACGGAGCATTAAAACAAGCCAATTTACGTATGTTATTCGAAAGGGCAAAACAATATGAAAGTGCTAGTTTTCAAGGACTATTCCATTTTATTCAATTTATGGAAAAAGTAAAAAATAGTAGTAAGGATATGTCTGCAGCTAAAATAATAGGAGAAAATGAAAATGTAGTACGTATTATGAGTATTCATAAGAGTAAGGGATTAGAATTTCCAGTAGTATTTTTGTGTGGAACAGCAAAACATTTTAATATGAGAGATTTAAATGAACCAATTTTATTTCATGAAACATTAGGAATCGGACCAAAATGCATTGATACAGAAAAAAGGATTACCTATAATACATTAGCAAAAGAGGCAATTAGTTTGCAAGCAAAAGAAGAAGCTATTGCAGAAGAAATGAGAGTTTTATATGTAGCGTTAACAAGAGCAAAAGAAAAATTAATCATTACAGGAGTTTCCAAAGAGGTAGAAAAAAAGTTGGAAGAAAAAGAAGCACTACTTTCTATGTATGAAGGAAAAGGAATTCATCCGAGTATACTAAGAAAATATATTTCTTATTTAGATTGGTTAGAATTAGTAATACTAAAAGAAAAAGAACAAGCAAAAGAATGGATACAAATGCAAGTAATTCCTTATGAAAGACAAGAAGAAAAAAAGGAAGAAATACATTCGCCAAAAGAAGAGCTATTAAAAAGATTGCAAAGCATTACGAAAAAAGAAGAAATCATAGAAGAAATAGAAAATTGTTGGCAGTGGGAGTATCCTTATAAAGGGGCATTGCAAATACCAACAAAGACATCTGTTACCAAGATAAAGGAAATGTTGCAAGAAAGAAAGCCGGGCAAAGAAACACAGATAGAAGAAATAAGAGAGGAAGATGCAAAAGAAGAGCAAGAATTAGAGGAAACATTGGGAATAGAATATGAAAAAAAAGAGTATACTGTGCCAATTTTTGCAAAACCAGTTACAAAAATAACAAATGCGCAAAGAGGAACATTGGTGCATTTGTGCATAGAAAAGATGGAAGTGGAAAAGGAGTATACTCAAGAAACAATAGAACAATTGCTAGAAGAATTAGTGCAAAAAGAAATAATAACCGAGCAGGAAAAAGAAGAAATCCCTATCCACCCTTTGCTACAGTATGTGCAATCCGATTTGTGGAAAGAATTAAAACAGGCACAAGAAATCCATAAAGAACAGCCATTTTATATCCAAGTGCCTGCAGAGGAAATCTATGAAGGTGCAGGAAAAGAAGATAAAGTACTAGTACAAGGTATAATAGATTTATATTATATTTCTGCAAAAGGAGAACTTGTGCTAGTAGATTATAAAACCGATTATGTAGAAAAAGGACAAGAAATAAAATTATGGGAAAAATATAAAGAACAATTAGAATTGTATCAAAAAGCTTTAGAAAGAGCATTACATAGAAAGGTAGATAAAGTAGCAATTTATTCTACTTATCTAGGAAAGACAGTTGCAATTTAGGGACATTCCTTAAATTGCAAGGAAGAAAAAGAGGTGATATGTATGAGATTAGATAAATTTTTAAAAGTAGCAAGAGTAATAAAAAGAAGAACCGTGGCTAATGAGGCAGCAGATAGTGGCAGAATTTCTGTAAATGGAAAAGTAGTAAAACCTAGTTATGAAGTAAAAGTAGGTGATGTAGTAGAAATTAAATTTGGAGATAAAACATCTAAGTTTGAAATATTACAAATACCAAAAGTGGCAGGAAAAGAAGTGGGAGATATTGTAAAAATATTATAGAATTGAATAAACTAGCTTGTATAGAGGATAGCCATAATAGGAATGTAAAAGGTAAAAAAAGTAAAAGAGGATATAAAAAATGAAAAAAGAAAAAGGTCTAGATTTTGGTCAATGGTTATATTATTTAAGAAAAAATAAAGGATATACAGAGCAAGAATTAGTAGATAAAATAGGGATTCCAGGTGTACAAGTAAAGAATATAAAAAAATGGGAGAGAGACTTGGAATATCCCAATTTAGATGCTATCTATAAATTGTCAGAAATATATCAAATTCCGAGTGCTAAAATATTGCACATAAAAGAACAAACTTTAAAAGAAGGAATAGAAGGAATCCATAAATGGATTATTAGATGGCTTAGTTATCTTATTGGATTTTCTATTTATGGAACGATTTGGTTTTGCAGAGTGTTACTGTTTGTTATATTAGTAATAGTAACTATGTGGTTTTATAGTGTAGCCTTTTCCGTATAATGCCCCAGAGATATCAGGGATAAGAGGGACACTTTAAGGAGAAAGCCCAAAAGTTATGGAAATAAGTAACTACTAGAAAACAAAAATAAAATACATGAAAAAATAAGAAAACGGTATAATCCTTCTCGTAAGAAATAAAACGAGGAGGATAAATTTATGAACAAACAAAAGAGTAAACAAAAAGGAATTACGCTAATTGCACTAGTAGTAACCATAATTATATTGATTATTTTAGCAGGTGTAAGCATCAACATGGTGGTAGGGAATAATGGAATTATTACACAAGCACAAAGGGTAGCAAGAGAGACAGCGAATGTAACAATTGCAAGTGAAGAACAAATGAATGCATTAGTAGAAGAAATGAATGAGTATATGTCAGAAAATAACATGGAAACAATAATACCAGTTAGTAAATTAGAGGCAGGGAATTATATCAAATATGATACAGGAGTAGAAGGAGTAGGAGTTATTACATGTAGAGTGTTATATCCAGCAAATTTCCAATATGGATTACAAATCATATCGGATAAAAGTGTAGAAACCATAACATTAGGGGGAAGCACTTTTGAAGAAGGAAGAATAAGCTATAATAATGCAATAGAAACGTTAAATAATGCAGCAGAAAAATATAGGAATGCAGAATATGCCACAGATGTAAGGTGTGTAGGAAGTATGCCAACAGTAGAAAACGGAGTATTTATAAATAAAAATTCAGAAACAGCAGGCCCAACAACGTTACCATTCCTATTTAATGGAAGTACAAGTATAGATTGTAAAGGAGAAGATACCAATTACACAACAGATCAAGAACAAATGCAAGACTTAGAGATATTAATGACAGGGCAATCTTATTGGCTAGCGTCCCGTAATGTACATTCAAATTCGTCATCTATTTGCTACTTTAATGTGCGTGCAGTCTTTTCTACAACGGGTTTGAACGCCGACTGTTTGTGCCGTGTATATACTGGTGAACCATCTTCTATTGGTCTTTCGCCTGCATATGGATTACGTCCTTGCATTCTTCTAAAGACTGATATTAAATTAACTGGAGGAGATGGCAAAACAGAAGAAACAGCATATATAATACAATAGGTAATGTCTCAAAAATGTCAGAGTTTTGTGTAACATGTCTCATTAAAGTCAGGGTTCAGTGGACAATTAAAAAATAATGTCGAAAATTATGGGAATAAGTAACTATTAGAAAGGAAAAAATAAAAATATAACAATCTTGACATCACCCAAAAGGTAATATAAAATCCTGTTTTTAACAGTAAAAAAGAATAAAAAGCCCGCAATATATTGATATATA
>CAMMAC010000039.1 GCA_946493085.1 uncultured Clostridiaceae bacterium | reverse complement strand
TTTAGTTTTCAATGTTCTTTTTCATTATTTTTTCATGTAACTTTTTACAATATCTGAATGATTCCTTTTTTTCTCATGATATAACTTACGATAAAGGCAATGATTCCAGGTAAAATGAAATGTAGTAAAGCAATTTTTATGATTAATACTACTGGATTTTCTGTTCCTATCATAGTTTGCCATGTCATAATTTGCCCCACTAATCCTGCGCTTCCCATACCAGCACCGGATGGATTATTTGTCATATGAAATACCATTGTTGCCACAGGTCCTAAAATGGCACTTGCTATAATAGCTGGCAACCAAATAACTGGCTTCTTCATAATGTTGGGTACTTGCAACATACTTGTTCCTATTCCTTGAGAAATCAGTCCTCCCATTTTATTTTCTTTGTAGCTTGCTACCGCAAAACCTATCATATTAGCACAACATCCTACTGTAGCTGCTCCTGCTGCTAATCCATTTAAGTTTAAGATAATGGCTAGTGCTGCTGAACTAATAGGAAGTGTTAAAATCATTCCCATCAATACAGATACTAAAATTCCCATAATAAATGGTTGTTTTTCTACTGCCCAATTAATCATACTTCCTAACATAGTCATAAGTTCTGAAATAGCTGGTCCCAACAAAAGCCCTACACTACCGCCTATGATGATAGTAGCTAGTGGCACTAATATAATATCTACTTTTGTTTTTCCTGTGATTCTTTTTCCTATCTCTATTCCCACGAAACTTGCTAGGAACGCTCCCATTGGTTCCCCTGGTCCTATTAGTACAATATTTCCATTTTCATAAACATTTCCTGCTAAAATTTTGCTAGCAAATCCACCTATCATACCTGCAATAGCTGCTGAAACTGTAACATAGGCAGATGCTTTATATTTTACGGCAACGCCAATTCCTATTCCCGCTCCTGTAAGAGATGCACAAATTTTTCCTATGACGACCAATCCATTTCCTATCGAATTTTCTCCTATTAATTTTCCTATTTGCTCTATAATCGTCCCTATAATTAATGTAGCAAATAACCCCCATGCCATACCAGTTAAACCATCAATACAAATATGAGAAAACCACTTTTTTACGCTTTGTTTTATTTTTTCCATCTTTACATCACTCCTTTATGTTCTTATCATTTTAATACTATCATTTTTTAAAAGAAATGAGCATTTTAAAATCATGCTCCTTCTCTTTTTTATTTCACACTAATCTTTCTTTTCTAATCTCTCTTCTAAATGGTTTTTTCTTTTATACGGATAGGTTGGAATTTCTTTACGTTTATGTTGAGAGGCAAAATATTTTTTCTCAATTTTTTTCATAGCATTTTCTTCTGTTTTTCCTGTATCTATATACTCTGTAATTTCTCCGTACGTAATTCCCATTTTCTCTTCATCTGTTTCACCACCTAATCCATCATTAGGTGCCTTATGAATAATCTTATCTGGAACTCCTAAATATTTTCCTATTTGCAATACCTCTTCTACTGTAAAATTTCCAATTGGGTTAAAATCAGAACTATTATCTCCCCATTTAGTAGTATAACCTACCATTTTCTCACATAAATTTCCTGTTCCTATCACAAGATAATTTAGTGTTTGTGCTAATAAATATAATTGTGTCATTCTTATACGTGGCTTAGCATTAATTCCTGCTTCTATTCCTATTGCTTTTGCTAATCCCTCCTTTTGCAAAACTTGATTTGTACTTTCTTCCATCGTATCATACATTTTACTAATATCTATCTCTATCATGGGAATATAAAATGCATTTGCTACTAATTTGGCATCCTCTAAATCTTCTGGTATAGAGTGACATGGCATAGCTACTGCTAATACTTTATCACTTCCTAATGCTTTTGCTGCCAAAGCCATAACGGTAGCACAATCCTTTCCTCCACTATTTCCAATTACCACACCCTTTGCACCTGCTTTTTTCACATAATCTCGTATCCATTGTGTTATTTTTTCCACTTCTTCTGATAAATTTTGAATCATATCTCATCCCAACCTTTCTATTCATATAAATGATATTTTTGAATGTACTCGCAAATACTATCCTCTGTTAAGTAGCGAATACTCTCTTTCCTTTTTATTTTTTCTCTTACATAACTAGCACTCATATTCGTGTGTATAGTGTTTTGTATTTTTATAAATGCCTGCTTATGCTTGTTTAAAAAAGAACTTTTTTCTAAAATAGCTTCTAAACAATCTGTATCTCTTTCTAGTACTAAAAAAGAAAAATTTTCTACCAATTCTTCTGCTTGTTTCCATGTTTCTAGTAGCTTTAAATTATCTGTTCCTAAAAGAAAATATAGGAGATGATTGGGATACTGCTTTTGTACTTGTTGCAGCACTTCTATGGTGTAAACCGCTTTTTTTGACTGCATTTCTATAGCAGATAATTCAAACAATGAATTTTTATCTATTACTAGCTTTAACATTTGAAAACGATGCTTATTTTCTATTAGCCCCTCTTTATTATATTTACAATTCACAGGTACAAATAGAATTTTCTCTACTTCTTTTCTCTCGTTTAATACTTGCTCCGCTAAGGAAAAGTGAGAATACAGTGGCGGATTAAAGGAACCACCATATACAACAATTGCTTTTTTCACACAATCACCACCTTGTTTTTGTTATTATCAATTTGTTAATAAGTTGTTTTGTTATTATTATATGGATAATATGTGTTTTTGTCAATAGTTTCTTAAAAAAAATTTCTGCAATTTAAGGAACGTCCATAAATTGCAGAAAAAATTTTTCTTTACATTTTGTTATTTAAATTTTATATTGTGAAACCATGCTCTATCATTATCAATTTCCCATTCTAGTTTTACAAAATTAGCATTAGACGGTATATCAAAAGTTCTATCCACATATTCATATGCAGCTCCCCCCTTCATCTCTGTTATTTGTGTAAAACTAGTTCCATCCTCTGAATACGAAATTTTAGGATTTCTTGACTGTCCGCCTCCTCTTCTAGTCTGAAAAGAAATGCTGGTTACATTTGCATTTGTTATATCATATATAATATGGCAGTTTCTCGCTCCTCCACTTCCCATATTCATTTCTTTGACATATACATTAGCTATACTTTCTTGTTTCCCTGCATTATATCCATTGTTATAACTATTGTTTACGTCTGTACCATTTCCTGTAATTTTCTGTCCATTCACCCATGCTGTCATTCCACTTGAAATATTATTTGCTGTAGCTGTTCCTTGTGTTTGGCTTGCTAAACTATTGGCTGTTACTTTCCCGCTTCCATTATGATATCCGGCTGGTATTGTGTAACTCTGTCCTGCATTTAAACTTGCACTTACTGCTCCTCTATTTTCCATTGTTCCTACCAATAATTTTCCTCCGCTATAAGCTTTATAATCTTTTAATATATGTGCTGCTGTTGCATTTGTCTGTGCTAATTGACTGTTTAAACTATCTAATTGGCCTTGTAGATTATTAATTGTCTCCTGTTTTAATGCTACTTCCTTTTGTAGATCTGCTATTTCTATGTCTTTCTCTGCTATTTCCTCTTTTAAATTACTTATTTGTCCATTTAGATTTTCTATTTGTGTATTTAAATTTGCTATTTCTTGCTTCATGGTTTCATTTTCTTGTTCTAAACTCTCATTTTCCTGTTGTAGCTCAGATACTTGCTGTTTTAATTCTTCTACCTGCTTTTGTAGTAATTCTATCATTTCATCTTTTTTAGCATCTTCTTCATCTTCCGTATAACTTCCATTTTGTTCTAATTCCAAAAACAATTCATTTAACTGTTCCTGCTCTTCTTTTCCTGCATAGATTATATTTTCCCTTGCCTGTTTTGCTTTTGTAATAATCCCATTGTCACCGACTAACGTAGTAATACTTACTCCTGCTAAGATAATTAAAATAATTATAGTAATAACTAACGTAACTAATGTAATTCCCTTTTCCTTTTTCATTTTTCTTTGGCTCCTTTTTTATGTTATTTTCTTGCATTTTTATATTTTTGCTAAATTCCACTATTTTACTATGATAAATATATTTTCCTTTTTTCTTTTTGTCTTGGCAATTACATTTATGTTATTTCGTTATTAATTATATTAAAAAATGAACTTTAAGGAAAGTCCCCAAAGTTCAAAATGTATTAATCTATTTTTTCAAACATGTCTTTTCCTACTCCACAAAGTGGGCAAACCCAATCATCTGGAATATCTTCAAATTTTGTTCCTGGAGCAATACCACTATCTGGATCTCCAATTGCTGGATCATAAATATATCCACATGCTACACATTTATACATACCTTTTTCACCTTCTTTCAATTTAAAAAACTCTTTATATCCAATACATATCACAGCAATTACCATTAAAGCAAAAGAAATTGCTTTCCAAATGTCACTTTCAAATAGAATAATAGCAAACATTCCACACGCTACGCTAATACCATATAAAAGTAATACTGCTTCTTTTTGTGTAAAACCTTTTGCAATTAATTTATGATGCAAATGTCCTTTATCTGCTTGCAGAACTGCTTTTAATGATTTTCCTTTTACAATTCTACGCACAATAGCAGACAACGTATCTAGTATTGGCAGACCTAAAACAATAATTGGTAATACTACTACAAACGCGGTTGCCGTTTTAGCTACTCCTAAAATTGAAACCACTGCTAGTGCAAAGCCTATAAAATTGGAACCTATATCTCCAATAAATGTCTTTGCCGGATTAAAATTAAATGGTAAAAATCCAGCTAAGGCTCCTACTAATGCTGTTATAATAATAATTGCAATAAAAGGTGAACCATTTAGCGAGAAAATAATAAGCAAAGACACACAAGAAATAATAGCAATTCCTGTAGATAATCCGTCCAATCCATCTATTAAGTTAATAGCATTCGTAATTCCTACTATCCATCCCATAGTTAATATGATAGAAAAAACATTATTAATCACAATATTTCCCTCAAGGAATGGCAGAGTAAAATTATCAATTCTAATTCCACTAGCTACTACAATACCTGCTGCTATTAATTGACCCGTTAATTTTGTTAAAGGATGAATTCCTTTGATATCATCAAAAAAGCAGAATATACTAAGTACGATAATACCTGCTAAAAATCCCAACAGCTTAACCATATATTCTTCTGGTCCAAATAATTCTAAATTCCCTTCTATAGTACTTGTAATAATGAGATAGATAGTAGATACTAAAAATCCAATAATAATAGCAGGTCCACCAAATTTTGGCATAGGTTTAGAATGCATTCTTCTTTCATCTTTTGGTATATCTACTGCCCCTATTTTTTTAGCTATTTTGATGGTATATGGTGTTAAAATAAATGCAGTAATAAATGCTAGTAAAAACGCTATTGCAATATCTCCCCACATAGGCTACCTCCTAATGGTTACTATACCATACCCATTTATGTTTTACAAGGCTTTTGCCTTAAATTTTCCGCTAGTCGTATATTTAATAATTCTTTTCTAGCTTATCATTCGTATATAATTTTGCAATAATTTCTAATTGTTTTTGATTATCTTCTGAAATTTCAAAAGAATATAACTTTTTGTTAGGGGCTAGTACAATATATCTAAGTGCTTGCCATGTAGATGCTGAAATTTGTATAGCTCCTGTATCTTGTCTACTACAGCTTGTACACTTTACGCCACTATCTTTTAAACTAAAATGTGTCACTTCTTTCTCTCCACAAATACAACATTTTTCCACTCTAGGTGCAAATCCTAGCAGTGTAAGCAGTTTTATTTTAAAAATAGCTTCTGTAAAGGGTATATTTTTATCCGTATACGCTAACACATATAGGGTGTTTAAATATAATTGCATAATTTTATATGTATTCTGATTTTCATCTGTAACATCTTGTATGATTTTGGTAATATACGCTGCCGCTTCTAATTTATCTAAATCTGTACGGATATTGTAAAAAAGTTCTATGGTTTCGCAGGAATTTAAAGTATAGGTACTAGATCCTTTAAACAGCATATATTCTCCAAAACACAAAAATTGTGTGCCTGCCATCAGTTGACTTTTCGGTCTCCTTGCACCTCTGGCAGAACACCCAATTTTCCCATTGGGGGTAAGCAGTGTAATCATTTTATCAAAATCCCCCATATTATTTTCTGCAATTACAACTCCTTTTACTCTTATGGTTCCCATTTTTGCTTTTTTCCTTCCTTTATGCAGTGCTTCCCTTTTAATCCCATTCTTTCCTTGTATCTATTCCTATGTTTTCTCCTAAATTATTCTCTATCTTTTTTTCTTCTAGTTTTCTATTTTTCTCTATGTTTTCTACTTCTACAAATTCTAAATAAGAATTAATATCTCCTGTATTTTTAAATACATTCCAAGCCAATTGTTTTATCATAAGAAATCCTCTCCTTTTAGTCAAAAGAATATTTTTCTTTTATGATTATCTTCTGCAATTTATTTCCTTTTATACTGGAAACTTTTTGTAATTTATACTTTAAATTTATGGACAATATTCTCTTTATTTTGCCAATCTTCTTTTACTTTTACCCAAAGTTTTAAATTGATTTTTGTTTCTAACATTCTTTCTAATTCTTGTCTTGCATAGGTACCAATTTTTTTTAACATGCTACCATTTTTTCCAATAATAATGCCTTTATGTGATTCTCTTAAACAATAAATGGTTGCCTCTACATCATAGATTTCTTCTTTTTCTTTTGTTTTTCTAAGTTTCATTTTTTCTACTTCTACATACAAACCATGTGGTACTTCGTCATCTAAAAATTTTAGCGCTTTTTCCCTAATCATTTCTTCTGCCAGCTGTCTTAATGTTTGGTCTGTATACTCTTCTATATTATAATATGCTGGACCTTCTTTTAAGTTCTTTTCTATCTCATCTAATACTTCTTCTAAATTTTGTTTTTTACTAGCAGATATAGGAATCACCGCTGCAAAATGATATTCTTTTCTATATACATCTATTAAATGCAACAATTTTTCTTTATTTTGCACCATATCAATTTTGTTTAATAATAAAATGGTTTTGGTTTTAGCTTCTTTTATTTTTTCTAAAATTTTGCTATCTCCTCTTCCTATTTCTTCTGATGTGGCATCTATTACAAATAAGATGATATCTACATCTTTTGCAAATGTAAATGCCGTTTCTATCATCGTCTCATTCAATTTCGTTCTTGGTTTATGAATTCCTGGTGTATCTATAAAGATAATTTGTGCATTTGGTCTATTTACAATTCCTTTTATAGCCGTTCTCGTTGTTTGTGTTTTATTAGCAACTGCTGCTACTTTTTCTCCTACCAATGCATTTACTAAAGTAGATTTTCCTACATTTGTTCTTCCAATGACGGATACGAAACCTGATTTGAATTTTTTTTCTTCTTCCATTTTTAGTTTTGTTCCTTTCTTGTCCTATATTATACTCCTCTTTTTTTGCTAAATTTGTAAAATTTAGGAAATTATTTTATTTTTCTTTTTCTATTTTCGCTTTTCTTACTAGCACAAAGCTTTTAGACTTTGAATAATTTTATTATATGCATTTTCCATTTTTCTGTCAACAGTCAAATTTCTACATTTTTTTAATATCTGATTCATTTGTGATAATGTCTTAATAAATCATTTGAGAAAATGTCTCAAC
>CAMMAC010000038.1 GCA_946493085.1 uncultured Clostridiaceae bacterium | reverse complement strand
ATTTTTAGGGCTTATGTTAAAAAAATTTTGGGACATTTTCAAATTTCATTGACATTGCTTTTTTAGCTTTCTTGTATAAAAAATGAACCGTATTGCTACAGCCCATTTTTTAAACTAATCTACAATTTTATCTCCTAATTTTTTACCACCTAATACATGAAAATGAATATGCATCACTTCCTGTCCAGAATCTTTTCCACAATTAGCAATTACTCTATACCCCTGCTTCTTAAAACCTTCTTGCTCTGCAATTTTATTAATAGTGGTATAGATTTTACCAATCAATGCTTCATCTTCTGGTTTTAAATCTGTTAGCATGCTAATATGTTTTTTAGGTACTACTAAAATATGAATAGGTGCTGCTGGATGAATATCTTTGAAAGCTAATATTTCTTCTGTTTCATACACTTTTTCTGTTGGAATTTCTCCTTTTATAATTTTACAAAAAACACAATCTTCCATGATTTACTCCTTCCTTATGAGAGATAACTATCTCCTCTACTTCATTACCTATCTTTTTTCTAAAAATCTATTTTAAAATTGCTTTAATACGTCTTACCCCTGCGGAACTTGCTTCCTCTTTTTTAATCACAAAATGTCCTAATTCTGAAGTATTTTTCACATGTGGTCCACCGCATAATTCTTTCGATACATTTCCGATAGAATATACCGTAACCATATCTGGATATTTTTCAATAAACATACATTCTGCTCCAGATTTTAACGCATCTTCTTTTTTCATTTCTTCTACTGTAACAGGAAGAGCTT
This sequence comes from uncultured Clostridiaceae bacterium, assembly GCA_946493085.1. Classification (GTDB taxonomy): domain Bacteria; phylum Bacillota; class Clostridia; order TANB77; family CAG-508; genus UMGS1663. Next base: position 7,962 of record CAMMAC010000038.1, on the reverse strand, counting down.
CTTTAATCCATTCATTTACTAAGTCCTCTGCTTTCTTTTTCTCTTCTTCTGTTAGTTTATGGTCACAGGTAAAGTCAAAACGCATTCTTTCTGGTGTAATATTAGATCCTTTTTGATGAACATCTTTATTGACTACTATTTTTAATGCCGCATTTAGCAAATGAGTTGCGGTGTGATATTTTGTTTCCATCTCTCCATTTCCAGATAATCCACCTTTAAATTTTTGCTCTGAACCTGCTCTAGATTTTTCTTGATGCTCTTTGAATTTTTGTGCAAAACCTTCTTCATCTACTTCTATTCCCTTTTCATGTGCTAATTCCACTGTTAATTCTAAAGGGAAACCATATGTGTCATAAAGCTTAAAGGCTAAATCTTTATCCATCCTGTTTCCTTGCAAATGTGTAACCATTTTTTCAAATTCTTTTAAGCCTTTTTCTAATGTACGATTAAATTTCTTTAATTCGTTAGTTAAAACATCTAATACAACCTCTTTGTTTTTCGTTAGTTCTGGATAATAGTCTTTATATTTTTCTATAATCATTTCTGCTAATGTTCTTTCAAATCCACTTTCCAAATCAATACCAATTTTCTTTGCATGTCTTATCATTCTTCTAATTAATCTTCTTAAAATATATCCTTGATCTGTGTTAGATGGTTTTATACCAGAATCATCTGCTGCAATAAATACAGCTGTACGAATATGGTCTGCTATAATACGAATACTTTTTGGATTTTCCTCATAAGTTGTTTGAGACATTTTTACAATATTATCTATAATATCTTTCCATATAGAGGTCAAGTAATTGTCGTCTACTCCTTCTAAAATAGCTACCGTTCTTTCTACTCCCATACCAGTATCTACATTTTTCTTTGGAAGGTTTGTAATAGTTCCATCTGGGTGTTTTTCATATTGCATGAATACATTGTTCCATATTTCTACCCATCTTTCATCTTTTGGATCATGTTTTTTTGGTACCGGATCATTGCTTCTCCAATAGAATATCTCTGTATCTGTTCCACATGGTCCCTCTTCACCTGCTATCCAGAAATTATTATCTTTATCTAAATAACTAATTCTTTCTTCTGGAATTCCTAAACTTTTCCATATATTTGCAGCTTCTTCATCCTTCGGAATTGTTTCATCTCCCTCAAATACAGTTACTGCTAATTTTTCTACCGGTATATTTAATACTTTTGTTAGAAATTCAAAACTCCATGAAATAGCTTCTTTTTTGAAATAGTCCCCTAAACTCCAATTACCAAGCATTTCAAAAAAAGTATGATGTGTTTTATCTCCAATTTCATCTAAATCAGTTAATCTAACACATTTTTGTACATCTGTTAATCTTGTGCCTAAAGGGTGAGGTTGTCCTTTTAAATATGGTACTAATGGTTGCATACCTGCTGAATTAAATAAACAGGTAGGATCATTTTCTGGAATAAGTGGTGCACTTGGTATAATTTTATGACCTTTACTTTCAAAAAATTTTAAATATTTTTCTTTTAAATTCACTTCTTGCATGTTCTTCTCTCCTCTGCTTTTTTATTGTTTTCCATTATATTACACATTTTTCTCAATTGCAACTGCATAAGACACGAATTCTTCTACTTTTTCTACTTTTACTTTTTGAATAGTATTTAAAAATTGTGGACTCATTTTTACTTTTATTAAATGATAATTTGCAGTATGCCCTTTTAAAAATTCTCCGTCCTCTTCTTCTAATAATACTTCTACTATTTTTCCTATTTCTTTTTCGTTTTGTCTTGCTTCATTTTCGTTAGATAATTCTATTAACTTTTTACTTCTTTCTTCTTTTACTTTTGCCTCTACTTGGTTTGGCATAACAGCTGCTTTTGTTCCTCTTCTAGGAGAATAAGGGAAAATGTGCATTTTATAAAAGTCAATTTCTTTTAAGAATACGTAAGTTTGCGCAAATTCTTCTTCTGTTTCTCCTGGAAATCCTACAATGACATCTGTCGTTAATGCTACATCAGGATAATATTCTCTTAAAAGATGAACGCTAGTCTTAAATTCTTCTGTAGTATATTTTCGATTCATCCTCTGCAGTGTTGCATCACACCCACTTTGCAAAGATAAATGGAAGTGCGGACATATCTTTTTTAATTTTGTCAATCTATCTAAAAATTCCTTTGTAATAATAGTTGGTTCTAAAGAACCTAAGCGAATTCTCTCTATTCCCCTAATTGGTTCTATTGCCTCTAATAAATCTATTAGATTTTTCTTCTCTTTAAAATCTTTCCCATAAGAGGCAATATGAATACCGGTAATAACTACTTCTTTGATGCCTTCTTCCGCAATTTTTTCTACTTCTTGTACTACATTTTCTATCTTTCTACTTCTTACATGCCCTCTCGCATAGGGAATAATACAATAGCTACAAAATCTATCACAACCATCTTGCACTTTTACTACTGCTCTTGTTTTATCTGTATACTCTGTTGTACCAAAGTCTAAGAACTCTTTTTGATACATAACATCTGTGATGCATTCTTTTTGGGAATGGTCTTTTACATAGTTTTCTACATATTCTACTATTTTATTCTTTTCATTAATACCTAATATAAGATTGATTTCTGGTATTTTTTCTAATTCCTCTTTTGCTACTTGTACATAACAACCACAAGCCACTAAAATTCCTTCTGGATTATGCTCTTTTACTTTTCTTAGCATTTGTCTAGATTTTCTATCTGCCATATTGGTAACTGTGCAAGTATTTATAATATAGATATCTGCTTTTTCTGTAAAATTTTTTATGGTATATCCTGCTTTTATAAACTGCTCTATCATAGCATTTGTTTCATATTGATTTACTTTACAGCCTAATGTATAAAATGCTACTGTTTTTTCCATTTTCCTCATTCCTTTTCTATAATATCTGCATTATTTTATCACATTTTTTTGTTTTAGGAAAGAGCTTTTTGAAAGTTCTTGCATTTTATGTTAATTTTTGGTACAATAGAGGTATGGCTATATGCTAAATTTTATATCATTGCAAGGAGGTCCAGTATGACCAAAAAGGATTTAAACATGCGGTACTTATTAGCCTTGGAAAAGGCTGCAAGATTTCTTCAAGAAGGGATGGAAGTACCTCCGTCTCTTATTGAGGAGGCACTTGAAACGAAGAAACCAACCCCACCTAATACGCTCGGTTCAGAAGAGCGTTCACAGTATATGAAGGCGCTTAATCAGTATCAGATGGAAGAGGCAATCTTTTTAAATGTTGCCACCAGGTTGGCAGAAAGCAAATAAGGAGGACTCAACTATGAAGAAAAGCGCTACATATATAGCAGCTTTGAAAGAAGCCGCTAATTACATGCAAGAAGGTAAAGACGTGCCTGTGTCCATTATAGAAAAGGCAATTGGAAAATGTCCTTCTTTCTATGATTCACCGGATTATGATACTCTGATAGCAACATCAAATATTCTTAATCGGTATCGCATTGAGAAAGTTGCATTTTTAAACGCTGCCTACCACCTTGCGAGACCCTGAATAAAGGGGTAAAATGCGGAGCAATGAAAATTTGCTCCGCGTCTTTTGTCTATTTTTGTCTAAAAGTTTTTCTTTACTTTTCCCAGTTTTTATGATATTCTTATCTTGCTTTATTTTAGTGAAACTTTTTTATTCTTATATATTTTTTCTCTTTTATTTAATTTCTTTAAAATTGTTTCATTTTTTCGATAGTATTTTCTATGCTTTTTAAGTAATATCTTTATTTTGAATGTTTATTTTTTAGAGTGTTCTTTTTAGTAGCGTTTTTCCTCTTCCTCGTTTATTTTATCGCTCTCTTTTATTTCTATTTATTTTATATTCTTAAATTTCTTATAGATTTATTATCGTTCTAAAGCAAATTTGTATCAAAAAAGGAGGATTTCCATAATGAAATCAAAAAAATCTAAATTATTATTAAAACCTAAGTATGATGTTGTTTTTCAATCTCTCTTCTCTGATAAAAATAGAGAAGAAACTGGCTTTTTTATTTCTGCCATTCTTGGCAAAAAAATTCATATTATAAAGGTGAATACAGAAGTTTCGCAAGCACGCGAACTTCCTGAAGAGAAAATTGGTAGACTAGATTTACTTGCTACTACTGCTGACGGCGAACTCATTCATATTGAACTCCAATTAGTTGATTACTTGAATACCATTCCTAGATTACTTTATTCTTCCTGTCAATTAATTTCTAAACAATTATCTCGTGGAGACAGATATATTCGCCTACAAAAATCCATTACTATTGGACTTTTAAATTATAAGTTAAAAGAGCTCTCCGATATAGAGGAAATGCACACCATTTGGCATTTTACGGAAGATAAATACAAAGAAAAACAATTGACAGATTTGCAAGAATTACATATAATTGAGATGCCAAAAGCCAAAAAGATATACCGCAAAAATCCACAAGATATTTTGGCACAATGGATTCTATTTATTTTAGATCCAAATGAAACGGAGGTGCAATCTCTTATGAGTAAGAATGAAGAATTAAAACGAACTAACGAAAAACTAGAAAATATTAGTGAAAACGAAGATGTACGAAAAAAAGCTGAAATTCTTGCTAGGTGGGAAAGAGAAGAAAAGTGGAACAGGCAATCTGTTTATGAGCATGGCAAAGAAGAAGGAAAAGCAGAAGGATTAAAAGAAGGAGAAGAAAAAGGAAAAATAGAGGGTATCTCCATTGGAGAATTACAAGAAAAAAGAAAAATTGCTAAATCTATGCTAGAAGAAAATATTCCTATAGAAACGATTTCTAAAATAACCGGCCTTTCTCAAGAAGAAATAAAAAAACTAAAGTAATTTTTTTGCAATTAAAATAGTAGCCGGTCTTTACATAATTTTTTTTAATCAAACCCCTTCCATTTTGGTAAAATATGTGATATAATAAGACTGTTGAATATTTTTGAAGAGAAATTTTTTTACAATTTTGTTAATATATTCATATTGTTATAATAAGGAAAGGGGAATTTTATCATGACAGGTATTATTATCACCGTTGTTATTATTGCTATTTTAATACTTCTTGCTGTAAAATCTATTAAGGTTGTAAAGCAATCTGAAGTATATATTATTGAAAGGTTAGGTAAATTTCATAAAGTAGCAGATGCTGGTCTTACTGTTATCATTCCTTTTTTGGATAAAGTAAGAAGCGTTGTTAGTTTAAAGCAACAAACCTTCGATATTACACCACAAGAAGTAATTACTAAAGATAATGTTACTATTACAATTGACACTGTTGTGTTCTATAAAATTACAGATCCAGCTAAGGCAGTTTATGAAATTCAAAGTTTAAAGAAAGGTATTGAATACTTAGCTATCACTACTATTCGTGATATTGTTGGTAAATTAATGCTTGATGAAACTTTTAGTTCTAGAGATTCTATTAATGATTTACTAAGAGAAACTTTAGACGAAGCTACTGACCAATGGGGATGTAAAATTGATAGAGTGGAGATTAAAGATATTACTCCTCCTGCAGACATCCGTGATGCCATGGAAAAGGAAATGAATGCAGAAAGAAGTAAAAGAGCTTTAATTTTGCAAGCGGAAGGTGAAAAGCAATCTGCCATCACTCTTGCTGAAGGTAAAAAACAAGCTGCTATCTTAGAGGCAGAAGCACAAAGAGAAGCACAAATTAGAAGAGCTACTGGTGAAGCTGAAGCTATTAGAAAAGTAGCTGAAGCCAAGGCAGAAGAAATTCAAAAAGTATATTCTGCCATGAAAAAAGCAAATCCAGATACTACTTTAGTACAATTAAAATCTTTAGAGGCTTTAAAAGAAGTAGCAAATGGAGAAGCAAACAAAGTATTTATTCCATTTGAAGCCACTGCCGCATTAAGTAGTTTAGGAACTGTAAAAGAAGTTATGAAAGATGCCGAAGAAAAGCAAGAATTAGAGAAAAAATAATAGCTTACATATATTAAGACGTTCTGTAAAGAACGTCTTTTTTATGCTTTTTTTTACTTTAATATGCCCTCATTATACGATTGGTTTTACGTTTTCATCTGGTACGTAATATTTGGTTCCCAGCATTTTATCTGGTAAGTATTGTTGCTCCACTACGTGTCCCGGATAGTCATGCGGATATTTGTAACCTGCATGATACCCAAATTGTTCCATTCCTTCTGCAGGAGCATTTCGAATATGCATTGGCACATCTCCTGTATCTTTATTTTTCACATCTCCTAAGGCTTTATCTATTGCTAAATAACTAGCATTTGACTTTGGAGATTCTGCTACATATACTGCTGCTTCTGCTAAAATAATACGTGCCTCTGGCATTCCTACCATATGTACTGCTTGCATAGCATTATTGGCAATGACTAATGCATTTGGATTTGCCATTCCTACATCTTCTGCCGCTGCGATTACAATTCTTCTTGCTAAAAACATAGGATCCTCTCCTCCATTTAAAGCCCTTGCTAAATAAAAGATAGCAGCATCTGCATCGCTTCCTCGCATAGACTTGATAAAAGCGCTAATGTTATCATAATGGCTATCTCCATTTTTATCAAAAATAGCTTTCCTATTTTGTACACAATTGGCAGCAATCTCTGGTGTAATTTCTATATAGCCTTCTGCATTTACTTTGGTGGTTAATACGGCTACTTCTAAGCCGTTTAAAGCTGTTCTTACATCGCCATTAGCTACTTCTGCAATTTTGCGCAGAGTATCATCTTTTATTTTTATTTTATAGCTACCTAATCCTTCTGGTGCTGTTAATGACCTTTTTAACACTGTGTATACATTCTCTAAACTTAGAGGCTCCAATCTTACTACCATAGAACGGGAAATTAAAGCCTTATTTACCTCAAAATATGGATTCTCTGTGGTAGCTCCTATTAAAATAACAGTTCCATTTTCCACAAAAGGAAGAAGGGCGTCTTGTTGTAATTTATTAAAACGATGAATTTCATCGATAAATAAAATGCATTTCCCAGAAGGATTTAGCAATAAATTACTTGCTTCTGTAATGGCATTTTTAATATCATTAATTCCTGCTGTTACGGCATTAATTCTTGTAAATTTATATTTTGTGGTGTGACTAATCACTCTAGCAAGCGATGTTTTCCCACATCCTGGAGGTCCCCATAAAATAATACTAGATAACCTATCTGCCATAATGGTTCTATATAAAATTTTATCTTTTCCTAATACATGTTCTTGCCCCACATATTCTTCTAACGTTTTAGGTGCCATACGAAAGGCAAGTGGCTTACTTAAATCTACCATATTTTTTCCTCTTTCTCTTTGCTTTTTCCTATTATCTTGCTAAATTACGTAATCCCTTACGAATCATATCCTCTACAGTCATTTCTGTAGTATCTATCTTTGCTAATGCATTCTCTATTTCTTTTCTACTGTAGCCCAACACTTGCAAAGCTGCTTCTGCTTCTGTATATTTATCATTTTTCTCTATGGCGGATTTTACATTATCTGCGACTTCATCATTTTCTTGTAACTCTTGTGTCTTTAATTTATCTTTTAATTCTAAGATTAGTCTTTGTGCCGTTTTTGCTCCTATTCCTGGTAATTGTTTGATTTTTGCTACATCGTTGCTAATAATGGCTAAAGCAAAACTAGATGGTGCTATGTTTGACAAAATGCCAATAGCTGATTTTGCTCCTATTCCACTAACAGATAATAATAATTCAAACATACGAAGTTCTTCATTGGTTTTAAAACCATATAAACTTACGTCATCTTCTCTTACACGATAATAAGTATATACTTTTACAGTTTCTCCTAATTCTCCCAATGCTTGTATAGAAGGTTCTGACATATAAATTTTATAGCCAATCCCTCCTGCTTCTATTACTACATATCCTGTTGTTTTTACTTCTAAACTTCCCTTTATATAGGCATACATTCTCATTTCTCCTATCTCTATAAATGAATAGATTATCTCTCGATATCTCCATTTATCTTAATTTTTTATTTTATT
>CAMMAC010000037.1 GCA_946493085.1 uncultured Clostridiaceae bacterium | reverse complement strand
TAACTTAAATATATTATTTAATATTTAAACTTGATTTTACTTTTACAATTCACTACAACAGAAAAATAAGAAAACTTAAGGCAAAATAGTTGAGATATTTGAGAAAAAGTAGTATGATATTTTTGTAATTTTGCCAAGTGCAAAAAGTAACTGATAACCCTTAGATTAGATGTCTTTTAAGAAAGGAGACAAGTATGAAGAAAATTCTTAAGGGAACCGCGATTTTTGGCGTTGCCATGATTGCATTGTTGGGGCTATTGGTAGCTCTCAGTGTGTGGGAGACGACGGGACCGTACAATGATTTGGAATGGGAAGAATAACACACAAATAGAGGCGCAGAAAGGGGAAAACTCTTTTTGTGCCTCTTTTTTCACAAAAAATTCACAAAATAAAGGTTGACAAATGACACAATGTCACATATAATATATGACACCGTGTCATTAAATGAATGAACTTTAGAGAAGGAGGGGAAAATGCCAACCGATACTTTTGAAAATTTATCAGAAGAAAAAAAACAAAAAATTATTGCTTCTGCTAAAAAAGAATTTACAAGGGTGCCATTAGAAAAGGTTTCTATAAAAAATATTGTAGAACAAGCAGAGATTGCAAGAGGAAGTTTTTATCAGTATTTTAACAGTAAAGAAGATTTACTTTTATATATTGTAAAAAATCAAAAAGAACAGCTATTTTTAAAAATGAAGGAAACTTTGCAGAATACAAAAGGTGATATCTTTAAGACTTTTATGATGATATATGATGAAATGACAGAAGAATGTCATGCACAAAAAGATGGAGATTTTTATCGAAAAATTTTTGAGAACATAAAAGTAGGAGAAGAAAAAATATTCTCTATGCCACTTGCGAATAGGCAAGATGAAAGATTTGAAGAATTATATCATCTAATTAACTTAGAACAATTAAAGGTAAAAGATAGAGAAGAATTTACTTTACTGGTAAGAATGATACATGCCATTACAAAAGCGGCTTTAGTTACCTATACTAAAGCAAAGGATAAGAAAAAAGTAAGAGAAAATTATCAAAAACAATTATATTTTTTAAAATATGGTGTATACCAAGATTAGGGAGGGAGAAAAACGATGTTGAAAGTATTAAAATACCTAAAAAAATCATGGGTATCTGTTGTAGCAATTATATTGCTATTATGTTTGCAAGCTTATACAGATTTAGCATTGCCAGATTATACTTCTAAAATTGTGAATGTAGGTATCCAACAAGGAGGTATAGAAGATGCTGTGCCAGAAGCAATACGTAGTTCTCAAATGGAGAATCTATTAGTATTTACAAACGAGGATGGTCAAATACTAAACTACTATACCTTATTAGAGAGAGGCTCCATGGATGAAAAAGAGTATGAGGAGCAAGTAGAAGAATATCCTGTATTAGAAAATAAAGCAATTTATGTGCTAAAAGAAGATATTTCCGAAGAAGAAAGAAATACCCTAAGTGATAAAATGGCAAAACCTTTAATGATGCTTGCAAGTGTGGAAAATGAAGAAACACAGGAGCAACTAAAAGAGCAAATGCTATCTCAAATGGAAAATGTGCCAGAAGAGCAAAAAATGTTAATAGAGCAAATGAGCTTAATGGATATTTTGAAAACTATGCCAGAAAGCCAGTTAGAACAAATACTTAGTAAAGTAGAAGAGCAATTAAATGGCATGTCGGGTTCTATTTTAGAGCAAGCAGCCATTACAGAAATAAAAGCAGAGTATCAAGCAATGGGAAGAGATACAGATAAAATTCAAAATGACTATATCTTTATAACAGGATTGCAAATGTTAGGAATAGCATTAATCAGTATGACAGCGGCAGTATCTATTATGCTACTTTCCTCTAGAGTAGCAGCAAAACTAGGAGAAACATTAAGAGATAAGGTATTTAGAAAAGTATTAAGTTTCTCTACAAAAGAATTTAGAGAATTTTCTACAGCTTCTTTAATTACGCGTAGTACAAACGATATTCAACAAATTCAAATGTTACTTACCATATTATTTAGAGTAGTGGTATATGCACCAATTATTGGTGTAGGAGGTTTATTACATGTACTAAGAACAAGTGATAATTCTATGGCATGGATTATAGGATTGGCCATTGCAGCAGTAGTAGTAATTGTACTTATCTTATTTGCTGTAGCAATGCCTAAATTTAGAAAATTACAAGATTTAATTGATAAAATTAACTTAGTAGCAAGAGAAATTTTAACGGGACTTCCAGTTATTAGAGCATTTAATACACAAAAAAGAGAAGAAGAACGTTTTGATGAAGCAAATCGTACATTAATGAAGACTAATGTGTTTGTAAACCGTGCTATGAGTATGATGATGCCAGCCTTAATGTTTGTTATGAACAGCATTATGATTTTAATTATATGGGTAGGAGGTCACAATGTAGACCAAGGTATCATGCAAGTAGGAGACATGATGGCATTTATTCAATATACAATGCAAATTATCATGAGTTTCTTGATGATTTCTATGATTTCTATTATGCTTCCACGTGCTTCTGTTTCTGCAAGACGTATTAACGAAGTGTTAGAGACAAAACCAAGTATTCAGGATAAACCAGAGAAAGAGCAAAAAACATTTGACGAAAGTAAAAAAGGACTAGTAGAATTCAAAAATGTGTCTTTCCGTTATCCAGATGCAGATACAGAAATTTTAACAGATATTGATTTTGTGGCAAAACCAGGAGAAACTACAGCCATTATAGGAAGTACAGGAAGTGGAAAATCTACTGTTGTCAATTTAATTCCTCGTTTTTATGATGTAACTGGAGGAGAACTTTTAGTAGATGGCGTTAATGTAAAAGATGTGCCACAAAAAGAACTAAGAAAAAGAATAGGATTTGTTCCACAAAAAGGAGTGTTGTTCTCTGGAACAATAAAATCTAACATCAAGTATGGAAAAGAAAATATTACAGAAGAAGAAATGAAAAAAGCAGCAAGTATTGCACAAGCAACAGAATTTATTGAGGCAAAAGAAGAAAAATATAACTCTCCAATCGCGCAAGGAGGAAATAACGTATCTGGAGGACAAAAACAACGTTTATCCATTGCTAGAGCTCTAGCAATCAACCCAGAGATATATGTATTTGATGATAGTTTCTCAGCTTTAGATTTAAAAACAGATAAAGCACTAAGAGAAGCATTAGCAGAACAAACACAAAATAAAACAACAATTATTGTAGCACAAAGAATTAGTACCATTATGAATGCAAAGCAAATTATAGTGCTAGAAGAAGGAAAAATTGTAGGAAAAGGAACACATGAAGAACTACTAGAAAACTGTGAGACTTATAGACAAATTGCATTGTCACAATTGTCTGAAGAAGAGTTAAAACAAAATGGAAAGGAGGAAAAATAGATGCCAGGACCAATGGGAGGCCCAGGACGTGGGGCCGGAATGAATACAGAAAAAGCAAGTGATTTTAAAGGAACTACTAAAAAATTAATCAAGGATTATTTGTCAAAATATAAAGTTGCTTTAATTATTGTTATGATTTTTGCCATAGGAAGTACTATCTTTACAATTGTAGGACCAAAAATCTTAGGAAATGCTACAACCGAAATTTTTAATGGTTTTATAGATAAGCTATCCGGTGGTAGTGGAATTGATTTTGGGGCAATTGGTACAATTTTACTTACTTTGTTAGGATTATATATTCTTAGTGCACTATTTTCCTTTATCCAAGGATTTGTTATGACAGGAGTGGCACAAAAACTAACATTCCGCTTGCGTAGTGATTTAATTGCCAAAATTAATCGTTTGCCAATGCGTTACTTTGATAAAAGAACAAATGGAGAAGTTTTATCAGTTATTACAAACGACATAGATACACTTTCTCAAAACTTGAACCAAAGTATTACACATATTATTACATCTATTTGTACAATTATTGGTATATTAATTATGATGTTTAGCATCAGTTGGGAAATGACATTAGTATCTTTAGTTATTTTACCAGTAGCTACGGTTATAGTAAGATTTATTGTAAAAAAATCACAAAAGTTCTTCCAAAGACAACAAGAATACCTAGGACATGTAAATGGTCAAGTAGAAGAAATTTATGGAGGACACAATATTGTAAAGGCATTTAATGGAGAAGAAAAAGCAATTGAAGCTTTCAAAAAGCAAAATAGAGAGCTATATCGTTCTGGATGGAGATCACAATTTTTATCAGGACTAATGCATCCATTAATGAACTTCTTAGGAAATGTAGGTTATGTAGCAGTTGCTATATTAGGAGGATATTTTGCTATACAAGGAAAAATTACAGTAGGTAACATCCAATCTTTTATTCAATATAGTAGACAATTTACACAACCAATAGCACAAATAGCACAAGTTTCTGGTATGCTACAATCTATGGTAGCTGCAGCAGAAAGAGTATTTACATTCCTAGAAGAAAAAGAAGAAATACCAGAAATAGAAAATCCAAAGAGTACAGAAGGATTAAAAGGAAATGTTACATTTGACCATGTACAATTTGGTTATGATGATGATAAAATTATTATTCATGATTTCTGTGCTGATGTAAAAGATGGACAAAAAATAGCAATTGTAGGACCAACAGGAGCCGGAAAAACAACAATGGTAAAATTATTAATGCGTTTTTACGATGTAAATAAGGGAGCTATCTTAGTAGATGGCATTAATATTAAAGAATTTAAACGTGGAGATTTGCGCAAAATGTTTGGTATGGTACTACAAGATACATGGCTATTTGGAGGAAGTATAAAAGATAATATTCGTTATGGAAAACCAGATGCAACTGATACAGAAGTAATAGAAGCAGCAAAAGCAGCACACGTACATCATTTTATAAAAACACTTCCAAATTCTTACGATATGGTATTAAATGAAGAATCTAGTAACGTATCTGCAGGACAAAAGCAGTTATTAACTATTGCAAGAGTTATTTTGGCAGACCCTAAAATTTTAATTTTAGATGAGGCAACTAGCTCCATAGATACAAGAACAGAAATACAAATTCAATCTGCAATGGATAATTTAATGAAAGGAAGAACAAGCTTTATTATTGCACACCGTTTATCTACTATTAAAAATGCAGACTTAATTTTGGTAATGAATCATGGAGATATTGTAGAGCAAGGAACACACGAAGAATTGTTAGCAAAAAACGGATTTTATGCTAATTTATATAATAGCCAATTCGAAGAAGTAGAAGAATAAGATAAAAATAAAGTATATGAAGTTAATCATATGCTTTATTTTTTTGTTTATACGATATCTAAATTACAGAGAATAATTTTTAAAAAGAAAATTTTTCTATTGACAATAAAACAAATGTTTGATATAATTTGCAAAAGGATGTGGTGTTATGAAAAATTTTGAAGTATTAGACACAAAGATAAACTATTATAATGAAGGAAATGAAGATTATATATCTCTGACAGATATGTTAAAATCAAAGGATGGTGAATTTTTTATTTCTGATTGGTTGCGAAATAGAAATACAATTGAATTTTTAGGAAAATGGGAAGAATTGCATAATCCTAATTTTAATTATGGCGAATTCGCCATAATTAAAAGTCAAGCAGGTTTAAATAGTTACAAAATAAGTGTTAAAGAGTGGTCAAATAAAACAAATGCAATTGGAATAGTTGCAAAAACAGGAAGATATGGGGGAACTTACGCACATAAAGATATAGCCTTTGAGTTTGGAATGTGGATTAGCCCGAAATTTAAAATATATTTAATTAAAGAATTTGAAAGATTAAAACAAGAAGAATTAGGATGGAATGCAAAGAGGGATTTAGCAAAAATTAATTATAAAATACATACGGATGCCATAAAAAATAATTTAATACCTGAAGAATTAACGAATCAGCAAATAAATTTAGTATATGATATATGGTCATATGCTTTATTTTTTTGCCATATAGTGTAATAAGAGGAGGAAGAGAAAAATGCAAAAAATAAAAAATTATGCAAAGCCTATGTTATTTACACTATTAGCAGGTGGTATTGTAGGACTTCTTATTGCACCCTATATGGATTTTAATGAATTACAAAAACCTTTCTTAGCACCACCTAGCATTCTATTTCCAATTGCTTGGACAATGCTATATTTACTAATGGGGCTGGCTTATGGAATTCTAAAAGATGAAGAGCAATTACAAATTTCAGAAAAAAGCATATATATTTTACAATTAATTGTAAATTTATTATGGCCCATCTTTTTCTTTATAGCTAAGTGGAGATTATTTTCTTTTATTTGGTTACTACTTTTAATTTTTCTAGTAATGGTAATGATAAAGCGATTTTATCGCAAAAATAAAGTATCAGGTCTTTTACTAATACCATATGTTTTATGGCTATTTTTTGCTGTTTATTTGAACTTCGGAATTTATTATTTAAATGGATAAATCTATTGTGAAAATAGAACAAAGCATGTTATAATAAAAAGCATAAAAGGAGCAAATTATGGAAGAAATACCAGAATTATTATTACAATTGTTACAAAAACAATATATAGAAAAAGAAGTAAATAAAATTTTAGAAGGCTATCAAACCAAAAGAGAAACAACACTGAGGGTAAATACTTTAAAAGCTACAGTAGAAGAGATAAAACAAATTTTGCAAAGTAAAAAGATAGAATTTGAGCAAATGCCTTGGTATCCAGAGGCATTTGTTTTAAGAAATATACAAGAAACAGAGATAGAAAAATGGGAAATTTATGAACAAGGGAAGGTTTATTTGCAAAGTTTATCGTCTATGTTGCCAGTGTTATTGCTAGAACCTAAAAAGAATGTGGATATTTTAGATATGGCAGCTGCACCAGGAGGAAAAACGACTCAGCTTGCAGCATTAACACAAAATACGGCGAATATTACAGCATGTGAAATGAACAAAATGCGAGCAGAAAGATTAAAATATAACATAGAAAAACAAGGAGCAAGCAGTGTGTATGTGATGGTAACAGATAGTAGAAAATTGGATTCTTACTTTTCCTTTGACCAGATTTTATTAGATGCACCTTGTAGTGGAAGTGGAACTATTACAGTAGGAGAAAGAAGAAAATTCACAAAAGAATGGCTTGAAAAAATCAACTACACACAGTTTACTCTACTACAAAAAGCTATCAGCTTATTAAAACCAGGAGGAACTATGGTTTATTCTACTTGTTCTATTCTTTCGTGTGAAAACGAGGAAATTGTAAAAAAAGTATTAAAACCAGGGAAAATAGAGTTAGAGCCATTACCAATAGAAAATTTACCGATACCACAGCTTCCTACAAAATTATCAGGAACAATTACTATTTGCCCAAATAATTTATGGGAAGGATTTTTTGTAGCTACTTTGCGCAAATTAAAATAGAAGAAAAAAGAGAGGAAAATAAGATGTACAAGTCAATGAAACAACCAGTTAGAAAGTGGAAAGGGCATAGCCTTCTAAAATGGGCAGAGGACTATGTATTAGTAGATATAGAAACGACAGGACTATCGCCTACCTACAACGATATTATTGAAATTGGAGCTATTAAAGTAAAAGAAAATGAAATTATTGATACATATGAGTCCTTAATCAAAATAGAGGAACCGCTTTCACCTTTTATTACACATTTAACAGGAATTACAGATAAAATGTTACAAAAAGGAAAAGAAAGAGAAGAAGTATTACAAGAATTTATAGAGTTTGCAGGGGAAGATATTTTAATAGGGCATAATGTCAATTTTGATATTAATTTTTTATATGACAAGTGTGAAAAATATATCGATACCTATCTAACAAATGACTTTATTGATACGATGCGTTTGGCTAGAAAGATATTACCCAATAGCCCAAACTATCAATTACGGGACACTAGCCAAAGGCTTAGGAGTAGCTTATACACATGCTCATAGAGGCTTAAGAGATGTAGAAATTACCTATGAAGTTTATAATAGATTAAGAGAGGTAGCACAGGGCAAATAGAATAGATATATAGAATAGATATGACGAAAAATGCAAAATTGTTCAAAAAAAGTAAAAAAATAAAATTTTTTAGGGGCATCGACAAACTTCGACACAAAAAATAGAAAAAATGTAGTATCCTATAAATAGAGGTGATGCACATGATAAATTTATTATTGTACATACACAGAAGAAAGCTAGAGAAAATGATAGAAAAGGGAGAGAATTATAATAAAATCCTGAGGCAAAGCCAAATTTTAGATAAATATGTTAATAAAAAGATGAAGAAGATGTTGTATGAAGGAAGTAGCTCATTGGAAAATATATAAAAAGGAAGGTGTCCTAAAAAAGGGCACCTTCTTCCTGCTTAATGGAAAGTATTCCAGGAAATTTTATGGTTTGCTTAATTATTTCTTACTAGCATTTACATAACTTCTGTGTTCCATATCTCTAATGGAATCAGTTTGTGCTTTAATTTCTCTGTCTAACTTTTTTAGTGATTCCGCAGTGGGTCTTTTCTCTGGTGGGACTTTTACGATACGTATTCTACCATTGCTTTCTTCAGCAACCTTTTTTAACATTCTACTAGTAATACTCATCATCTTACCTCCTCTTAACAAATTATTGTTTATAAGTTACATCTATATAAACTGGATATTACCAGATAAACTTATGATAATAGTTTACCATAAATTATACTTGTTTTCAAGAAATTACAAAAGAAAAACATACACACACATAATTCAGAGCTATACACATTTAAAGGAAAAATTAGTCCAAAGGTATGTCAATAATTTTTGAATATTTCACTAAAAAATAGCTTTATTTTATTAGCAAA
>CAMMAC010000036.1 GCA_946493085.1 uncultured Clostridiaceae bacterium | reverse complement strand
TTAAATACAAAATTAGTCCAAAGGTATTGATTTTATAAATAAAATAGTGTATAATGAATATACTAATATTGATAAATTAATTTATCAAATAAATTAGGTTGCACAAGCCTTTGATTAATTTCATAAACAAGTGCAAATATAAACATTAGGTTAGATATGAGCCTTTAGGATGCAAATCCTATAAACGAATATCCTGTTAAACATTAGGTTAGAAACGAGCCTTTAGTTTACTATAAACGAGTTTCCAGAAAAATTATGGGGGTACTAAAAAGTATCCCCTATATTTGTGACACGGAGGAACAAATGAAAGATACAAAGAAAATAAAATTAGGAAAATTAAATTTCTATATTATAGATGATAATTATGTTAAATATTTAAGCCGATTTGATAAACACATTGCTTATAACAAAAATGAAAAAAGACCATATATAGGAGTTGTAATCATTGTTGGAGAGCATTATTATTTTGCACCATTATTTTCGCCAAAACAAAAACATAAAACATATAAAGATAATTTAACTTTTTTTAAAATTAAAGATACTAAAACAAAGAATGATTTAGGTATAATCAGATTTTCAGATATGATACCAGTACCACAAGAAAGAGTTCATTTATTAGATATAAAAAGTAAAAGTTATGGATATAAAAGATTACTTTCAAAACAATATTCTTACATAAATAGACCTGAAAATAAAGCAAAAATTATGGAAAAAGCAGAAAAGATTTATAGTATAGTTACGAAAAATAGTAAAAGTAAGATGGCTAAATTTTATAAAGATTTAAGTTGTGATTTTAAATTATTAGAAGAAAAAAGTGCTGAATATAAAGTATAATTTTAGCTGTTTATAAAAAATAAGGGAAGGTGTCCTAAAAAAGGTCACCTTCTTCCAACTTTCACCACTTCAAATCCCAGTTGAAAAATGAATATGCAGCAAATATAGCTGCCCCTTTTTGAGGCTGTTCCTCTTTTTTCATAATAATAGGCCAAGGAGCAGCTAAATATAAAGTATTAACAATTTCGTCAGTATCATTAAAATATAGAGAATTTTGAGTGTAAAATTTATAAAAATGTGACGATTTTATCCATTTACCATCAATAATAAAATGGTTTGGATTCAAAATAGATCTTATCTGTAAACTTGCATTGTCAAAAACCTTAAAAATCCCAGATGATAGGATGTTAATTAATTGACTTTCATATTCTGTGTCCGATAAAGATTCAAAAGCTTCTAATATTTCCTTTTGTTTGTCAGTATATCTTGGAAATATCAATTGACATGCTGGATTTAATTCTTTAGATAGTATATTATGTTTAACATATCCAATTTTTCCATTGTCTAAATCATAATATACTATGGAGTCAGACTCGAAAACCTTTTCCCGCAAATATAAAGTATAAGCTAGAGTAGTATCTACTTGCATAAATTCTCTCAATTCTTCTATTAAAAATGATGAATTTTTGAGGAGTAGCGATGTTTCATCAACTAGAAAAGAATTTCCTTTTATATAGTATGCGATATTATTATCATAATCCATACATTTGTCGAAGGCAACAGAGGTAGCTACAAGAGGTACAATATTTGATAACTTCTTTACTAAGTTTCTTAGAATAAGTAAGGGGTTATCATTTCTTTCAAAAGTAACTTTATACGGAAAATTTGGTGCTATTTTTTGTAGCACAGATTCAAACTGAAAATCTATAAGTTCGACTTCTATTTCCTTCTTCGTTATATAAAATCCTGCAAAATAAGCTAACTCAGAATTAATTACAAAATTGTCATCCAATATAATTTGGTGTTTTTTTAAAGTTTGCATTTTTGTGGAAACAGTTTTGAATGCTTCATCTAAAAACCTACATAATTCAACTTTCTGCTTTTGAGGTAAATTTGCTCCGCCTTTCCGAAAAGTATAAAGAATTCTTTGATTTTCCCTTATAAGTTCTATTTGTTGTGGTGTCATAATAAATCCTCCTAACTTAACAAATTATTATTTATTAGTTACATCTATATAAACTGGATATTACCAGATGAATTTATGATAATAGTTTAGCATAAGTTGTAATTAATTTCAAGAAATTGCAAAAGAAAAACATACCCACAAATTCATTGTAGGCATGTTTTTCCTTTTATCGATTATCACAATTATCACAAGGATTAGAATTAGAAGTACAACATTTCTTTGTACAATTTCCCATATAGAATTTCTTTTCTGCTAATTTGTCCTGTACACCACGAAGTGCTTCACCAAATCTTTGGAAGTGAACAATCTCTCTTTGGCGTAAGAAGCGAAGTACATCAAGAACATCAGGGTCATCTTTGCAAAGGTCAATTAATTTTTCATAAGTAGCTCTAGCCTTTTGTTCGGCAGCTAAATTTTCTTGTAGATTAGCAACAGGGTCTCCTTTGGCAGCAATATAAGCTGCTGTCCATGGAGTACCAGCTGCAGATTGAGGGTAAACGTCTACACCATGATCTGTATAATAAGCACCCAAACCTGCTTTTTGTAATTCTTCGGGGCAAACACCCTCTGTTAGCTGATGTACCAATGTACCAACCATTTCTAAGTGAGCTAATTCTTCTGTACCAATATCATTTAGAATAGCTTTGGCGTTTTGGTCAGGCATAGCAAACCTTTGCGATAAATAACGAAGAGAAGCTCCAAGTTCTCCATCCGGTCCACCATATTGGCTAATAATAAATTTAGCAAGTTTTGGATTAGGACATTTTATACGAATAGGATATTGTAATATTTTGTTATAAGTCCACATTAACGATTCCCCCTTTCCCAAGGCCATGGCTCTTCAATCCATCTCCATTTATTGCAAGGGAAATAAATAGTAAGTGGACCATATACCTTTTGATATTTTTCTCTTAAATCATTTAATTTTGTAGCATATTCTTTATGCAAACAGATAGCTCTTGAGTCATCTACATGTGTATCTAAATACTGTGCAAGTTCTGTACAAGCAAAATCCAAACAACGAATTTTTTGTAACATTTCCTCAGCTGTCATTTCCTGTTCATTGTTACAGTTATTTTTTATGCTTGTAAATTCATAAGAATAGGTAGGAATGCTATTCATTTTATTTTCATTACAGCAACAGCCAACGCCACTCATAACACAATTAGGGTTAGAAGCAGCCATTTCCATAGTAGTAGAAAAATCTTTTGTAGAAGCAGTCATAGGTTCTTGAAAAGAAGAGTCGTTCATAGTGTAGTTAGACATCATAGAATTATTACTACAACCGCATGCTCTTTTGGTATTATTATCATAATTATACATTGTTACATCCCTCCCCAACAGTATTCATAGCTTTTATAAAAGCATTTTCCTCTATAGACTGGCATGGAGCGTATGGACTAACAAGTTCAGGGAAAATGGTTCCCATCTTTAAGCCAACACAAGGGGTAAAGGTCTTATTCATCGTTTGAATAGGAACATAACTTTGGGCAAACATAGGGTTACTTGGAAATACATTGGTTTCTTCAAAACCGCAGTCACAAGCACTATCATTTCCTGCATAGTAGTCAGCAGTTACGCCACAGTCATTGCAAGCATTTTCAATAATGTTTTCGTCATAATTTTGCTGACAGCAACATCTATTATATTTACAATGATACATAATTTTTCCTCCTTATCATTTTCTATACTTCATTATATGGGAAAAGTTGTCAGAAGGTGTCAAAAAAACAAAGATAAAGTCGAAAATTATGTAAATAAAATTAAGAATAAATATGGACAAGTTCGCATAAATATTATATAATGATATGACCAAAACAAAAAGGAGTGAACAACATATGTCCGATAGGTTTAAAGATAAGCTTGTAGTACAGAAGGGACCAGCAAGAGAAGCGTATGAATATGCAATAGCATTAAAAAACAATATAGATTTTGAAAAAAATACCGAAAAAGTATTGGAAGCGTTAACTAATTATATTAAGGAAAAATATCCAGAAGCAAGAATAGATACACCAAAATTGAGAGAAAAATCACCTAAGAGTATTAGAGGGAAGATAAGAAGATTAGAACTAGAAAGATTAGCAAAATTATATGCTATAGAGGGAATCTCTAAAAGGCAACAACAAAGTTTTTTAAGTATTACGCAAAAATTGTTAAGAGAAGATAAAGTAGAAAATCCCAAAAAGATAGAACAAAAAATCAAAAGTTTGTTATATGATTCTATAGAAACATTAGATATACAAGAAATTACAAAAGCACTCATTATACCAGAGATTAATGAACATTCTCAAACAGCCTTTTTGCGTATTTTACAAACGAGAATAGAACAAAGCAATAGAAAAGACAAGGAAGAAATTTTAAAAAAGCTAGAAACACAATATGGAGAAGAGGCAGCAATTCGTGGAAATAATCCAGAACTAAATAAATTGCGTTCAGAAAATTTAGAAGAAATACGACATAATCCGGCAGAAATAGAAAGACTGCATAAGCCAGAAGAATATTTAAAGGCAAAAGATTTATTAGCTATGCGTTTTGTTTTTACAGAGGTACCAGAAAATAAAGAAAAAGAAATATCTACAGAAGAAAGAGATAATAACGTTATACAATTTACAAGGAAATTTTCAAAAGAATTGTTAGAAGATACTAAATTTTTGGATAGTTTAGGAATAGCATTATTGCCAAATGCTTATAAACATAAAACGAAACAAAATGGCTATGTAGCAGAGCATTTTAAGTTCTATTTTAAAGAACATCCAGAGCAAATTTTTGAGTTACAATTCAGAAGTATTTATCGTGAAGATATGGCACAAGTAGGAAATGCAGCACATTGTAAAAGAGCAGGGAAAAAGAGGGTATTGCCAGAATTTCATAATTTACAACAATTTTATGCAGACATTCGAGATAGTGTGCCTCAATATACGATTATAAAACAAGGAAAAGCTCATAAATGTACATGGGCACAAAATGCGGCAGCATATTATCAAGATAATATAGATTTTACTTCACCAGAATATGAAGCAATGTTGCAAGCCATACAACAAGAAAAAATACAAGCCCAAGAAAAATAAAAAGTGAGGAGAAAATAGATGGAAAGAAGATTTACAGAAATAGATGAAGCTTTTATTTGTGAGCATTGTGGTAAGAAAGTGGAACCATTAGGATATTCTTGTAGAAATCATTGTCCTTATTGCTTATATTCTAAGCATGTAGATAAAAATCCAGGGGATAGAAGCGAACACTGCCATGGAGAATTGGAGCCTATTGGTTTAGAAATGGATAGTAAAAAAGGATATGTAATTATATTTCGATGCAAAAAATGTGGAGCTATTCGTAAAAATAAGGCAGCAAAAGATGATAATATGGAAAAATTAATAGAATTAAGTACAAAACAGTGGTAAAAAAAGAAAGTTTCGAAGGAGAAGATTTATATAAAAATTCTTCTTTGAAACTTTCTTTTCTATCATATAAACAAAGCAGTTAAATCATACGATTTAAATTTCCATTTGTAAAATCTTTTCCTTGTAAGCGTTTACCTTCCTTTATATGTCGAATAACGTCATTTATTTCTGTGACAGATTCGTTTAAAATGCAAATTCTCAAATAATCGCAAGAAGAAAAGTCGCTAGGGTTACCAGAGAAAATTTTGCTATTAAAAATAGTAGTTACAGTTTGTATGTTATCAGGGATAACAGGAAAAAGAAATCCTAATCGATCTTTTAAATAAAAGAAGGAATCTTTTTCTTGACATTGTGTTCCACAAGTAGGATAACAATGGTTCGTTTTTCCTAATAAACAATAATTCATGGACATAATAGGAAGCCTTCCATAAATAACCATTTCTTTAGAAAAATTTGGTATTTGGCATAAGGAAAGTAAGCTATTCTTGTCCAATTCAGGAGAAAGAGTAACTCTATGAAATCCAAAATCAGCAAGTTCTTGTAATGTATAAGAATTATAGGTATTTAAAGTATAGTTAGCAATATAAGTAAAGCGATTAGGATATTTTTTCTCCAATTCTTTCATTAATATAGCACTAGAAAGATTAGACAAAACAAAACCACTAATATGAAACTTATCAATAGAAGTTTCTACTAAATTATTTAAAATATTTTTATAATTTGCCTTAATAATGGTTGGCATATAGATAAATACTTTATATTTTTTCGTTAATTCCAAAAGCTTGTCTTCTCTTTGTTTATTAGAGAAGAAACGTAAAGGAATATATAAAACATCTACTTCATCTAACTGCATGTAATCTTCGGAAGGAAGAAGGTTATTTAGTAATAAAGCAATTTTAGGAGATTTCGTAGTAGGCAAAGGAGAAGAAAGAGGTTGTTGCTCTATTGGGGTAAAAGGTCTCCTTCTACTCATATTTTGAATTGCTTCTGTAGTAATTTTATCTAAAGCATTTCTACGTAACTCATTAATAGCTCCAATGGAAGGAAGAAAAGTATTCTCTTCTAAAGCAACATCTATTTTCTCAAATACGTAATGTGTATGATTCGTTTTTTGCAATTGTGCTAGAATACGTTCTTTTTCTATTGGTTTAGAGGTAGCTTCTGTTGGAATAATAGAAGAGGTTACTTGTATTTTTATATTTTGATAAATAGGAAGTTTCGTATATGTTTTTACCTCCAATAGTAAAGGTTTTCCTTTTTGTATCGTCATAGAAGCAATTAATGGAATTTTGATATTTTCTTTTTGGTAGCTTTCTGTCGCAAAAGCTTGCAAAGCTTTACTATTCACGCGGAAGACTTTATCTCCTACGTTTATATTTCCTTTCATTCTACCGAGTTCCACTAAACCATGAGTTGCCTTTTCCTTATTTTGACCTTTTACCATTAACTCAGAGATGGTATAAGTACTAGTTTCATTTTCAAATTGAATACTATCTCCCAAATAAATATGGTCTTTTAAATTAACAAAAACATGGGATTTCGTATTTTTTAAACTAGCTACATTCCCAATATATAAGCCCATATGATTTTGTTTTTCTTTAAAAACTAAATCTTTATTAGGTGAATTGCTATAATGACCGGTAGAAAATCCACCACGATTAAACACTAATGCTAATTCTCTTTTATCTACTTCATCAATGATATAAGGTTCGTTAGATAAAGCAAGGTCTATATATTTTCGATAAATACGAGTGACCGTAGCTACATATTCAGGAGATTTCATCCTTCCTTCTATTTTAAAACACATAACGCCAGCATCAATAAGGGAAGGAATATATTCTAAGGCACATAAATCTCTTGTACTAAGCAAATAACCTTTATCTAAGCTTATTTTTTTGTGGTTATTTTCCTTAAGTA
The DNA here is from genome assembly GCA_946493085.1 of uncultured Clostridiaceae bacterium. GTDB lineage: Bacteria > Bacillota > Clostridia > TANB77 > CAG-508 > UMGS1663. Next base: position 1,535 of record CAMMAC010000036.1, on the reverse strand, counting down.
GTTCATAAGATAGACGGCAAGGTTGTGCACATTTTCCACGGTTACCAGAACGTCCACCTACTAAGCTGGAAAATAAACATTGACCAGAATAAGAAATACACAAAGCACCATGAATAAAGGTTTCTATTTCTAAATGTGTATTGTGACAAATATAAGTAATTTCTTCTAAAGAAAGTTCCCTAGCAAGCACTACTCTTTTGAAACCAAGCTTTTCTGCAGCTAAAGCACCTTCTAAATTATGAATGGTCATTTGTGTGCTAGCATGAATTGGTAAATCTGGAAAATGAGAGATTAAGAATTTTGCCAAACCTAAATCTTGTACAATAATAGCATCAATACCAAATTCATAAGCTTTTGTTGCTAAAAGGATAGCATCTTCTAACTCTTCTTCTTTCATTAAAATATTTAAAGTGAGATGTGTTTTTACTCCTCGTAGTTTAGCATACTGGGTAGCTTCTTTTAATTGACTTAAGTCAAAATTCGTAGCAGAAGCTCTTGCGTTAAATTGAGAGGCACCAAAATAAACACTATCAGCACCATTTTGAACAGCTGCTTTTAAGCAACTAAAATCCCCTACAGGAGAAAGCAATTCTATTGCATGTGTACTAGAACGTTTCATTGCTACATTTCCTCTTTTCTATGATTATTTTATTTTCTATTCTATTGTAACACAAAAATGAAAAATTGCATACTATGAGTTATAAAGAAAAAAGGGAGGGATAACATATGCAAGAAGAAGTAAGAAATTGTGGTTGTGGATGTAATAACAACAATAATGGCTTTTTAGGAGGACTATTTGGTAGAAATGGCTGTGGTTGTGGTTGTGGAGATAGTGAAATATTATTCTTTATTATTATATTCTTACTATTATTCACAAATTGTGGCTGCGGTTGTGGTAGAGGATGCAACTAAATACATGAATAGGAAAAATATTCCAAAATGCTTTACAAAAAATGTAAAAGGTGATAGAATAAATACTATGCCCAAAGTGGTATAGTATTTTTTTGCTAAGGAGGAAGACAGAAGATGAAACATGTGAAGATTGTACGGAGACTGCCTAAAGCAGAGAATATTTCGTATATGCAGGTAGAAGGTGGTTATTTGGTTCTCTACTCCTGTGAAAATCACAGAAGGAGGGAATACGCCTTGATAGAGTTGCCACTAAGAAATCCATGGCTTTCTTTGGAAGAAATGGTGAAAGTTTTTACCAGAGAAAGCCACAAAGAAAAAGTTTTCGTTGCAAGAAAGCAGTGGCAGGCTATAAGAAGAGGGCAGCAACTGGACAAGAATGTTCAAAGTTTCAATTACCACAAAAACTTGCAAGAGCAGAAAAGTGTGGAGAATGAATCTACACTCGACGATAAGATTGCGGCTGCTACGGTGAGAACCACAATCGCATAGTCGGCAAGGAAGAAAGAAGGTGAAATACCTTCTTTTTTTCATGGTTAAAGATATATGACAGAGATTACCGAAATATTACATTTGGTGAATTGTAAAAGTAAAATATAGTTTGTAAAACTAACGTCTATTGTAAG
>CAMMAC010000035.1 GCA_946493085.1 uncultured Clostridiaceae bacterium | reverse complement strand
TTTAAGAATTAAAAAATGTATAATGGACTACATGTTCATTATACGAGTAATTTGTTGTTTAGATTAAATTGTAAAAGGAAAGGTAAAAGGTGATGTTTATGAAAAAGTTGTTAAAAGTAATTGGAATTGTTTTAGGAATTATAGTTGTTTTAGGAATGGTATTTTTCATAGTTGATTATAACAGAGTACAGAAACAAGAAAAGCCTATTTTCTGTATACAAAATCCAGCAGGCATTATTTCAGATGGTGGAACAATAGAGTACTTTGGAATAGGATACAAAGTAATTGATTTCCATACATTAGCAGGATATGATGACATAAAGATAGGTAGCTGGTTTATGGATTACAATGACTTTGAAGATGAAATGAAAGAATATGAAATGAAATTTGAAGAAGAATTGTCATCAAATGCAAACAATAATCGAAAGCCAGAAAATGTTACTATACAAGTCGATAAAAATACAATAAGTCCAGAAAGTGTATCAATCATAATTACAGATAATAATGTAGAACAATATGGTTGGGGAGTTGAATTTAGGGTTCAAGAAAAAATTAATGATGAATGGAAAGATTTAGATTATATATCTGATGATTTATCTTGGATTGATATAGCTTATGAATTAAACGAAGATAATCAATTAACTCAAAAATTAGATATAGAAAAATATTATGGAAAATTGAATACTGGAATATATAGAATTGTAAAACCTGTTTATGATGGCGAATATATTGACATACATTCAAATGAATTTGAAATTAAATAGCAAGATAAATTACAAGTTATTATTCTAGATAAAATAAATGTGTTAGAGGTATCAAAATGATATCTCTTTTTTGTACTTAAAAAATAAATTTTCAAAATTTGTCCGATTTTTCTATTTTATAAAAGACTATCCCACTAAAGGAATAATTACAAAAAACACTCATAAAATGAAGAAAGAAATGGAGTGGAGCTAAATGAAAAAACATAAAAAGAAAATAATAGGAGTGGCAATAGGTTTGGCAATGATAGTTGTCTTTTCACTAATAATGCTACCAGAACAAAAAGTAAATATCGTTACCGTAAGTGCTCAAGAACTTAGTAATCAAAAAATAGGTTGGGGAATCAAAAGAAGTGATAACCATGAACAGCCAGATTTAGGTGCAAAAAATAAACAAATTATAGAAGAATATCAAGGAATTGCTATGGGAAATAAAGACTCAAAGCAAGTGTATCTAACTTTTGACGAAGGCTATGAAGCAGGTTATACAGAAAAAATTCTAGATGTATTAAAAGAAGATGATGTAAAAGCAGCCTTTTTTATTACGGCTCACTATGTGAATACAAATGCAGATTTAGTAGAAAGAATGCTAGAAGAAGGCCATATTGTAGGAAATCATACCGTAAACCACAAAAGTATGCCAGATTTAAGTTTAGAAGAAATCAAAAAAGAAGTAATGGATTTACACACCAGTATTTACGAAAGATTTGGATATGAGATGAAATATATAAGACCTCCAAAAGGAGAGTATAGCGAAAGAACAGTGGCGTATTGCCAAAGTCTAGGTTATACAACCGTTATGTGGTCATTTGCGTATGACGATTGGAACGAAGATGCCCAAAAGGGAGAAAGCTACGCTAAGAAAAAAATATTAGAGAATATCCACCCGGGAGCTGTTATTTTATTACATGGAAATTCCAAAGACAATAGCAATGTCTTAGCAGAATGTATACAAGAAATCAAAGCACAAGGGTACACATTTAGTACGCTAGACCAATTTGAAAGATAAAGCAAGTAAGAGGGAGAGAAAGCGTTATGAGAAATACAAGAAAGCCTAAAAAACAAAATCGTTTTGCACAGTGGCTAGAAATTCCAAAAGAGATATCCTCAGAAGAACCCAAAATAACTATAATGGGATTTCAGCAAGTATTAATAGAAAATTATAAGGCAATATTAGAATATCAAGAATTCTATATTCGCCTTAGTACCCACATTGGTATTCTCAATATAAATGGATTTGGAATGAAGTTAGAAGAAATGACAACAGATGACATTATGATTACAGGACAAATAGAAAGCATTGATTTTGAAAAAACAGTAGATGAAGGAGAAGGTACATAGATTATGTATATGAAAATTTTGTTAAATTATTTTATTGGCTATGTAAAAATTTCAGTAGAAGGCTATTTTGTAGAAAGATTTATCAATTTATGTATTAGTCATCACATTCTGCTATGGAATAGTAAAAGAAAAAAGGATACTCTTTTACATACTTGCATGAGTATAAATGATTTTAAAAAACTTAGTAAAATAGCAAAACAGACAAAATGCAAAATAAAAATAGAAGAAAAAAAAGGACTACCTTTTCTCTTTCACAAATATAAAAGAAGAAAAATTTTCTTTCTTTTTTTAATGCTAATGGTAATAGGTATGATGGTATTATCCAATTTTGTTTGGAATATAGAAATACAAGGAAATGAAACCATACCTACAGAAGATTTATTACAAACAATAGAACAAGAAGGATTAAAAATAGGAGTTTGGAAAAACGATATTGATACAAAAGAAATTATCAATAAATTACGACTGGATAGAGACGATTTAGCATGGGTAGGAATTAGTATAAAAGGAACCAATGCGATTGTAAAAGTAGTAGAAGCGGACAAAAAACCAGAAATCATTCCAGAAGAAGAGTATTGTAATATTATTGCAACAAAACCAGGAATTATCGTAAAGGTAAATGCTGCAAACCGGTACACCCCTAGTAAAAGAAGGAGATACCGTGCAAGAAGGTTCTATTCTAATAGGAGGATGGTTAGAAGGCAAGTATACTGGTATGAGATATGTGCATGCAAATGGCTCTGTACAGGCAAAAGTTTGGTATTCTCAAAAAGAAAAAGTAGAGCTAAAGCAGAGCAAAACAGTAAGAACAGGGAACGAGGAAGTGCGCTATTCCGTAAAAATAAATAATTTTCCAATAAATTTGTATAAAACCCTTTCAAATTTTGAAAAATATGATACAATAAGAGAGAATAAAAAAGTAAAACTATTTTCTGATTTTTATTTACCACTAGAAATAGAAAAAATCATTAATTATGAGGTAAAAGAAGAAGAAATTACTTATACAAAAGAACAAGCAAAAGAAATAGGAATAGAAAAAGCGAAACAAACTTTAGAAGAGCAAATTACAAACAAAGAAAACATTGTTGGTACCTATACAAATTATGAAGAAACAGAAGATGCCGTAGAGGTGGAAGTAATTTATGAGGTACTAGAAGAAATTGGGACAAAAGAAAAGTTAGTTTTTTGAAAGGAAGGATACTATGGAAGAAAAGAGTTTAAGGATATATGCAGATAAAACATTTTTTACAAGGATTACTAGCACATTAACCAAGATGCTAATTCCTACAAAAATAGGAATTAACGGAATGCTTATTTCTATGAAGAGAAATAATGTATTAAAAGCCTATGAAATGAATGCACAAATAGAAAATTCGGAAGAAGAAATAGAAAAAAAAGAAACATCTTTAAAGAAGTATGAAGATACTTTCGCTCTCTATTTAGAAGCAATTGATAAACATGTGATGGATTCTATTTATAAAAAAGTAAAGAATGATACAGCAACAGAATTTGAAAAAGATGCTTTAGCAAGATATTATGAAGTAATACATATCAAAGAAAATGAGTATATAGAATATAAATATACCAAGCAAAAATATTTATTAGAATTAGACTATGAAACCGTAAAAGATTTAAATAAAGAAAAATTATTGAAAAAATATGAGCCATTTTATCTTTCTAAAATGGATAGTTTATATAAAGGATTGTTAAAACACTATTCTATCAAATTAGCAGATAATTTAAGCTATCAAAATAAAGAAATAGTGTATGAAAAAATATTTGCCACATTAGAAGAATATATTACTAAGATACTTCCTATAAAAATGGAGGAAGAAGAAGCAAATACTTATCAAGAAATATTGGCAGAATATGATAAATTTGAGCAATATAGTGTAGGAAAATTAGATCAAAATGATGCTATACAAAAGAAGATGACACTGCTTGCTATTAGCAGGAAATTATTCACACATAGTTTGCCATTAGTAGTAGCGGAACAATGTTATATTAAATTATTAAGGGATACTAGAAGCTTAATTGTAGATACGAGAGTAGTGAAAAAACAAGAAAAAGCATATACCTTACTAATTAAACTAATAGAAGATTATAACATAAAACTTCTATCTACAAAAATTTATTGGGACAAACCAGAGCAAAGAGAAAACTACAAAGCCTTTTGGAAACAATATCAAGAAATTATAAAATTAAAAGATACAGATTATTTGGCTTATATGAAACAAAAGGAAACCTTATTTATTACAAATGACCTAAAAGCAGTTAGAAAAAATGAAAATAAATATTATAAAATTATCAAGTTCTACAAAAACAAATTAGTAGAGCTTGGTGCTATGAGAGAATTAAAAAATAGTTTTTATTCACAAGGAAATTATGTAGGAAGGAAAGTAGAATGCAAAAGATAGTAGATGTACTTTCAGATGGAATAGAAGAAAACAAAGAAATAAAAGATACAATCCAAAAAGTTTTGAAAGCCTGTTTTGAAGAAGAACACATAGAAGGACTAAATCTTTATATAACGGTTACCTTAACAACACCAGAAAAGATTAGAGAATTAAATCAATTATATCGTAATATAGATAAAGAAACAGATGTCCTTTCTTTTCCAATGTTTGAAAAAGAAGAAATAGAACAAATAGTTCAAAAAAAAGAAAAACAAAAACTTCCAGAAGTATTAGGGGATATTGTAATATCCGTTCCGCAAGTAGAAAAACAGGCAATAGAATATGGACATAGTTTTGAAAGAGAACTTTCCTATATGGTAGTGCATGGATTTTATCATCTAATGGGGTATGACCATATAGAAGAAGAGGACAAGAAGAAAATGAGACCAAAAGAGGAAACTATTTTAACAAAATTACATATAACAAGGGAATAATACAAGAAGGGAATAGCAGCAAAAAATGGAAGATGAAAGATTAAAAAATAAAAATTTTATAGATGCATGGAAGAAAGCTTTTAGTGGAATTTGGTATGCCATAAAAACACAGAGAAATTTAAAAGTTCAATTAGTAATAGCAGTTATTGTTATCTTAGCTTGCATTATATTTAAGCTAAATACTGTAGAATGCATGTTTTTAGCCTTTGCTACAATGTTAGTCATTATTACAGAGACTATGAATACGGCAGTAGAAACAGTTGTTGATTTGTGTACGGACAAGTTTCATCCGCTAGCAAAAATAGCAAAAGATGTAGCAGCGGGAGCAGTGGTGCTTTCCTCCTTAAATGCAGTAATTATAGCTATACTCATAGTAGTAGGGAGAATCTAAAGAAGGGAATGGAATCAATGAAACAAAATAAAAGTATAAAGATATTAGTTATTATATTAATATTATTAATTGTGGTAGCAGGCGTATTATTAGCAATTAAGATAATAGGAGATAACAACAAACAAGAGGTAAATAATAATGTGGCAAGCCAAAATAGTGAACAAACCAACACTGCTACAGTAGTAGAAGTAAAAGAACCACAAATTTTCCAAGGATCAGATAGACCGATTGCCGTTATGATAGATAATCATAGAGGAGCTCTTCCACAAGCAGGGTTAAATGATGCTTATCTTGTATATGAAATGATTGTAGAAGGCGGAGAGTCTAGATTAATGGCTTTATTTAAAGGTGTAAATTTAGAGCAAATTGGACCAGTAAGAAGTGCAAGACACTATTTCTTAGATTATGCTTTAGAAAATGATGCAATTTATGTACATTTTGGATGGAGCCCACAAGCACAATCTGATATTAGCAGACTAAGTGTAGATAATATTAATGGGATTTATGAAAGTTCAACATCCTTCTGGAGAACCAAAGATAAAAATGCACCACATAATGTAGCAACTAGTACAGAAAAAATACTAGAAATAGCAAATAGAAAAGGATATAGTACACAATCTAATCAAGAAAGCGTGTTAAATTATGTAGCAGATCCTGTTAATTTGGATAGTGAAATGATTGCAACAACCGTCACCATACCATATTCTAATAGTAATGAAGTAACTTATGAATATGATGAAGCAACCCAGCGCTATGTACGTTATGACAGAGGAGAAAAACAAGTAGATTGGGTAACCGGAGAAACTGTTACTACAAAAAACATTATTATAGTAAAGGTAAAAAATACTACTTTAAATGATGGAGAAAATAAAGGAAGACAAACATTAGATAATATAAAAACATTAGATGGATATTATATTACAAATGGAAAGGCAATTGCCATTACTTGTGAAAAAACAGATAGAGCAGAACAAACGGTATATAAAGATTTGGAAGGAAATGAAATAGAAGTAAATGACGGAAATACCTTTATACAAATGTGCCCAATAGATAGTGAAATTGTGATAGAGCCAGGAGAAAAAAGTGCAGAAGAAGTACAAACCAATACTATGCAGACAAATACGCAAGAATAAGAAATGTGAAAATACTTTGATTTAGAAATAAGTCAAAGTATTTTTTTGGATAGGAAATATTTTACAAGTAAAATTATTGTTTTTCATTATAGGTATGTTATAATAGGAATATAAGTAATGTAATAAAAAATTAGCAAAAGAAATAAATGGGGAGAAGTAAATGATATGGATCAAAGGTTGATAGACTTTTGCAATAGTTATAAAGAGCAGGTAAAAAAAATAACAGAAAAGTATTCGTCTGAGCCAGATAAAATGAATGAAGAAATTAAAAGAATGGAAAGTGTAGTGGCTGGACAAATAGGCAAGTCAAAGCTAACGGACGAAGATAAAATAGAAATGATAGATTTATTTAATACAGAAGACGCAAAACATAGTATTGTACTAAGTTTAAAAAGTGATGCTTATAAAATGAAATTATTAGAACAATTTCATGACCAATGGTTTATAGTAAAAATTATACAGACAATAGAAGATAACGATTTAAAATTGGATGCATTAAAATATGTTACGTCTGATAGAGACAAAGCTTATATTTTTGTAACACTAAAAGATAAAGAGAAAATTTTAAATTTTTTAGAAAATCATTCTAGTTTTAAAAATGTAGTAGAGCAATATTTAAAACAATATATGAAAAATAGACCTGGTAAATTATGGGGCTTTATGAAAAATGCAGGATTAGAAAATCAAATAATACCCTATCTTCTATTTGATTCAAAATATCAGATTATGAATTCTAAAATGATGAACGCTGATATGAGAGAGGATATTGAAACATATTTAGGAAAACCTGTACCTAAAAATATTGAGGAAATGTCAATGTATGAAAGAGTAGGAGTAGATACAGAGGCATTACAAGAAGAAGTGATTACCTCTAAAGAACAACTGGGACTAGATGAATTTCAAAAAGAATATTTAAGTATTACGAGTGATTTTGGTGTTCCAAAAAAAGAAGAATTTAGAAGAAAAGTACCCATAAAAGATTTTGCGGGAACCTTTAGCCCAAATTTAACATCGAATCTTTCTAATCCTAAAAATTGGAAAGAATTACTATATAGCTTAAAAAGAATGGAGAGTAATATAGAACATCATTCTGAAGACATACTATTTAATCCCGAATCAAATATGCATGGGGAAGGATTAAGTCTGCAATGTATAAATGGGAAATATTATATGAATTTAAATGGAAACCATCGAATGGCACTATTGAAAGCAAAATATTTAACAGAAGTAAAAATGGCAAATGGAGATCCAAAACGATTAGCTGAAATCGAAGAAAAATATACAATAGAGGCATCCTATGTAAATGAGTTACCATCAAATCCAAATGAACTTATGGGCATTAATATTTTACATATGATTGGAGAGTTGAAAGAGGGGAGCATAGAAATAAAGGAGTTAACGGAAGATGGAAAGAAAACAGGATATAGGATAACTAATGGGGAAAATAGATCTATAATAAAGTCTGAACAGGAATTGCAAGAATATCTGCAACAAGAAATAGAAGAGTTAAAGCAAGTGGATAATGGGCAACTATTTGAAAGATTCAATGAAAATGTACGAGCACTTAATCTGGATGATTCAGAAAATGAAAAGTATAAAAAGGCGTTTGAAATAATGACGGGAATGCAATTACAAAAAGAAGAAATACAAGAAGAGAATTTTGGTGTAAATGAAAAAGGGGAAATCATAAGAGAAAATGCTGCAAATGTTAAAATACCTGAAGAAGAACAAATTGAAATGGACAAGCCAAGGAAAGAAAGTTTTAGAGATGAGATTAACCAATACGATATACCAAAACAAAGGGAAGCAGAAAATAGAAAAACAGATGTGAACCTTTGGATGAAGAGATTTAAAACATATAATGGTGCAATAGATAAAGTATCGCAAAGTTTGAAGAGAAAATTTGTGCAATTAAAATCAGATATTATTAATGAAATAAAACAAAACTTAAAAGAAAGGTCTAATAATAAAACTGTTCAGAATATAGAACCAAGGGGGTAATACATTTGAAACAAGAATATAGAAAAGCATTTACAGAAGTAAATGCAATCATCCAATTAATGCCAGAGGAATTAGTAGATAAAATTCCGAGCAAATTTCGCGTAATGTTGGAAGAAGAGGAAGATAAAGATTATTATCCAAATATAAAGGAACCTTTGGAAGAACAGAAGTTAAAAGAGGAAACAATCATTATATTAGGTTTAATATATAGAGATTTTCTATGTTCTCCAGAAGAAAGGAAAGAACTACAAGAAAAAGATGCAAAAGAGTTACAAGAAGTAAAAATGGCAATGGAACAAGAAATGAGAGAAAAATACAATCCAGACGATATTTTTAAAAACAGAAGAAAAGATAATCCAGAAGAACAAAGCTATACAGGAAATACTAGTATGATAGTAGTAGAAGAAAAATGGTATCAAAAAATATTCCAAATAATCAAAAAATTGTTTAAAAGGACAAGAGTAGAGTAGAAGTTTTAGATTTCTACTCTATCTTGTTTTTGGAGCTAATTACTTATTTTTTATAGTTTTCGACATTATTTTTTAAAAATGTCCCATTTAACCCTGATATTTCTGGGACATATTAAAAAAATGTAGAAATTTGACTGTGTCAATCATTTTTGAAAATGTCTCAAAATTTTTTAAACATTAGCACTAATTTT
>CAMMAC010000034.1 GCA_946493085.1 uncultured Clostridiaceae bacterium | reverse complement strand
AAAATTAGTGCTAATGTTTAAAAAATTTTGAGACATTTTCAAAAATGATTGACAATAACAATAGATGTCAATATTTTCATTCATTATATTTTATAAAATTTTCTTTTCTATATTATTTTTCATATGCAATCCACGTAAATTTTTCTGTTCCAGAATTCACTCCCGCTCCATTATAAATATAAGTACTGAATCCTTCCTTTGTAACTGAAGGTATGTTTACATACGGTGCAAAATTGCCACTAATAAGTTCTGCCTTTATTTCTATCATAGGCGGTTCTTCATATTCATTTTCAAAATAGATTACTATATTATCTGATATACCTCTAGGTCCTAACGTTAAAGTAAATTCTCCCTCTTCTAATTTCTTAGGAGGTAAATTATTAATATTTTTCGCCATCGTTTCAGCTGTCGCTGTTACTGGTGTTTCTATCCCCCTTTGCGTAATTGCTTCCGCTATTATGGTCTTAAATGTTCCATACTCTGTTTGCAAATTATCATATTCCTCTTTTAACTCATTAAATTTATTCTGCAATTCTTCTAATTGTTCATTTCCCTCACTTGGAAAACTAATACTATTATAACTATTTAATTCTTCATATAAACTATCTAATTGTTCTTCTTCCTCCATTTTCGCTAGCTCTGTATTTTCTTTTGCCTTTTGTGCCATACTGATAATTCCATTATCTCCTACTAGCATATTGATGCTTACTCCTGCTAGGATAATCAAAACGATAATTGTTACAGCTAACGTTATTAATGTTATTCCTTTATTTTCTCTCATTTCTTTTTTCTCCTCTTTTTCTTATGTTTTACCATTTGCTTATTCTTTATACTTTTATTTTATATTACCTTTTGGTTAATTGTCAATATTATCTTTATTATCCCTCTTCTTCTTTTTTGTTCTCACTCTTTTTATGTTATTTTGTTATTCCTTTTATTTAAATTTTTTCTTTCTTACTAGCCATACTCCTACTATGATTCCTACCACAATTACTCCTGTTATCCCCCAAACAATAATCGTATTTTGCATTTGTTTTTCTTCTTCCTGTTGTGTTTGTTCTTTTTCTTTTCTTTCTATTTCTGTAGCTGTCTTTTCTATTTCATAAGCCGCTTCTAATCGTTTTTGTTCCTCTTGTCTTTCCTGCTGATAATTCTCTTCTTCTACGTCATTTCTTTTATGCACCGTAATTTCTACTATTTTTTTTGTAAATTGGTTTGGTGCTAATACTGTTATTTTTATGAAATTATCTCCTTCTTGCAAATTTTCTTTTCCTTCTATGGTAACAGTAGCTTTTTCATCCTCTGGAATGGCCAGCATATTCAAAAAGTTGGTACCTTTTGGAATTTCTGTCCTATATTTCAAAACCGTATTGTCAAAAGCAGGCTCTAACAAAGCTCCCTCTATTGCCAAAGTTTCTAGATTGGTATTCGCAGATGCTACATCTTTTGTTTTTGTTACATCTATTAGATATTTGCTTTTAGTATTTCCATCTTCTGCCGTTACTTCTATTTGAATTTGATTTTCTCCTTCTTTTAAATGACTATTCCCTGTTACATTTACTTTTGCTTTTGGATTTTCTGGCATAGCTAGTACTTCTATTTCGTTTATTTCTTCTCCTACTGTTAAATAATATTGTGTTACACTTGAATCAAACTCTGGAATCATTCCTTCTATACCCATTCTTAGTGTTTGTAATTTACTATTGGCTATTTCTGTGCTGTTTCCCGTATCTATTTCTGCTTGTTTCAATACAGTTTGTTCTTCTTCACCAATTCTCAATGTTGTTCCTGCCAGTTGTGCTTCTATTTTTTCCCCAGATGAATTATAAAATTCCCCTTGTAACGTAAAATTCGCAATTCCTTCCTCTTTTACATGAAAACGAAATCTTGCTATTTCTCCTTCTTTTGCACCTTCTCCACCTTTTTCATCATACCAAACAAAAACAACTTGATTTTCTTGTACATTTACCATTTCTGGTCCTGATATATATTCTACTTTTGTAGGATCAAAAGAAAGGTAAAATTCAAATGCTGCCGTCTTATTCCCTTTCATCTGAACTACAATTTCTACCTCTTCTCCCTTTTGTGCCAAATTAGTATCGGTCTCCAAATATACATCTGCTGTCGTTTCCGCAAATAGAGACATAGGAAAAAGAATGTTTTCTAATATAAAATATATAAAGCTAATTATCCCTATTCGTAACAAATTTCTTTTCAATTTCATCTAATCTCTCCTATCTTAATTTTTGATTGAGCTAATATATATAATCTTCATTGTTGCAAAGGTATTTTGTATATTTAGAAAATTTGAAAAATATCCAATATTACCTTACCTTTTACCATACCTATTTACCAAATCTTTACTGTTCAATTTGCTGCAATTTCAAAATATGTCTTTGTATTAATAACAAATCTACAGAACTTGGTTTCTTACCATCTTTTCGTATATTGCATGCTTTTTGATAAATTTCTTCCATTCTTTCTATTTCTAATATATGCCTCTGTAATACCAATAAATCCACGCTATTTATTTTTCCATCTCCATTTGCATCCCCATATAAGATAATTTTATATTCTCTTAGTAAATTTCCATTTTCTTTTATTTGTATTTTGGTTCCTGTTCCCACTATATCTGTTTCTTGCATTACTTGATTATCTTTATTTACAATTACCACTTCTAAATTCGTAATAATTTTTTCTTTTATTTCCCTTACGGTATTATGCTCTTCTTCTATTCCCGTTATTTCAAAAAGATTTACTCTTAAAGGACTATCAAAATGAATTTCTGAATCCTCCATTTTTCTTACTACCGTTATATTGCATTCCTCATAAATCTGACTATTTTCTTCTGAAGTCACTCGAATAATTGCTTTTCCTTCTTGATTTGCCGTAATCACTCCGGTATTATCTATACTTGCTATTTCTGGCTTATCACTATTATATGCTATATTTTGATTATCTGCATCTTCTGGTTCTATGTTAGCATGAATTTCTAAAACGTCTCCTACCTGCATATAGGTGTCTGTTTGGTCTATTGTAATTCCTGTCACCTTGCTATATACCTCAATTTCTATTTGATTCTCCACTTCATTTTCTTGTGCTTTTACCGTAATAGTTGTTTTTCCTGAACGAAGCGCTGTTATCTTACCTTTTTCATCTACTGTTGCTACTTCTGGATGGCTGGAAGTATAAGTTACTTTATGGTCTTTTGCTTCTTCTGGCAAAATAGTTACTTGCAACTGTTTTGTCTCTCCTTTAGAAAGTGTTGTATTTTCCATATTTAATTCTATGCTTTCTATTTGTACATCTGGCATTTCACTTACATACGTTTGAAAGATATATCCTACAATTCCATTTTCTAAAATGACTCTATCCCATCTATCTCCTGTTTGCTTGCCTTTTTGGATTCTGGTCATTTTATCTTGATAAGTTACTGTTGTAATAATTTCATAAGAAGTACTAGGACCTGTACGTACATTTACTTTTCCACTATTATTACAATATACTTTTGTATTATCCTCAGTATAATCATTTGGATCTATGGAGGGACTCTGAGCCGGAATTGCCGGCATATTTTCATATACAGGAATAATGAAGGTCATTGGGGTACTTAAAATACCAGTTTTGGCATAACCTTGATAAATAGATTTAGACTCACTATAAGGAGCTAATACATTTGTCATATACTGATGCCAAAATAAATCTTCTCCTCTTTCATCATTTACATCAAATTTTTGCAAATATATGGTATTTTGTCCCACATTAATATAACTAGATCCTATAAAAATTCCGCCACCAGTAATAGCTCTTTCTTTTGTATTCCATGGAATCATATATTTATTTTTTGTTTGCTCACTTGCTCCTTTTCCATCTTTGGCATATTGCAGTCCATTCTTAATAGCACCCATAGCTTCTGAAGAACTAGTAGCTCCTATGTTATAGAAATTATATAACCCTTCATACCCTTGCACATCTCCACTAATGGATTTATGCGATAGGAAAGGACCTACCTCTTGTTTGATACGAGAAGCTAAATGATAAGGACTCACCAAAGAGGTTTGTCCACCTCTTAAAATTAAGTCACCGTAGCTTTCACTCATAGAGACAATACCGCCTGTACTAGTCAAATAGGAAACTTGTTTTTGATAGAATTCTGTTCCATACAATATTTTTTCTACCCCTTCTACTTGATTAGTATGTGCATCATAAGATAATCCTTCAAATTGAAATAATCTTGTTTCATTTAAAAAATTTCTAGGATCCATGCAATATTCCACTGCTTGGCGTGAGCAATCTACCCAGCCTGCATCCACTTCTACATCATATTGCCCTGGAGTTGTATTTTTCCACCTATCTATATAATTTTTTGGCACTAAATTCTTTCCAAATACATTTTCTTGGTCAATCACATAATTCCAATCTAGGTCCGTATATAAAGCTACGAACTTCCAATTAGGATACTTTTCTGCTAACTTTTCCAAATAGGGTCTATAACTCTCCGGAAAACTATCTATTCCCTCTACTTTTGTAGAGGCTTCCACAGAATAAAATAGATACATAAAACATCCTAGCATAAAGAGAATAGGGATTGTAAAAATAGCACTATACATTTTTTTACTCATTTTTCTTTTTTCCTTTCACGAACTTTAAGGATGCAATTTAAGGAACGTCCCTAAATTGTACACTTACACTTCTCTTGCTTTTATTATGCGTCTTTGTGTAGAATCATTAGTGCAAGTAATTAGTGTAACTTCTTTTTCTCCATTTGTCTCTTGTGACAAACAACTTACATCTTCTGGATTTACTTTATAAATATCATAAATCACATATTCTACTCGTCCTATTTCGTTATCTATTACATATAAATTTTCCCCCACTTTTAAATCTTTTAAATCACGAAACATATTGCTATTATAAGGAGCATTATGCCCTGCCACGCATAAGTTACCTACTTGATTTGCTGTAGCACCATATACTTTTACCACAGCTGTATTTAATGCCTTTTCTGAATCTTCTTGCAAAATATAGGTTTCTAATGCAATATCCGGTATTTCTAGTTTTGCTTCTACAATATATCCTTTATATTCTTGCAGCACATTTTCTTTTGGGTATTGTTTTTGTTCTTCTTTTTCTTCATTTTGCAATGCCATTTGTGTTTCATCCCATAACGGCATACTACTTTTTTCTTTTATGCTTTCATCTTCTTTTTTTGTTGTTACCATCCACATAATAATGGATATTATCACTAAAATAAGAAATATGTTAATGGTTACTTTTTTCGTTTTCATTACTTTTCTCCTATGTAAGTATACCTTGTTATTCAAGGTACACTTTTTTTATTTTCTATTTTTTATGATTGATTTTTACTCCTATAGCAACTACTAAACTTAGTAAAATAGCCATTGGAATATAAATATTGTCACCTGTTTTAGGTAGCTTACTTGGCATTTCTTCATTATTTACAGTATTTTGTGGTGTTTCGTTTACTACGGTATTTGCTTGTGGTTCATTTGTTTCTGGTGTATTTTCTTCTGGCTCATTCGTTTCTGGCACACTTGGCACAGTTTGTTCTTCTGTTACTGTAATTTGGAATGCTTTTTGTGCAATTACAGTATCGGAATTATCTCTATCAATCAATTTAAAGGTAAGAGTATAACTTCCTACTTCTGAAAAAGTACCTGTTAATTTTAATTCTTGAGAAACATCTTCTCCTCCTATTTTATAACCTTGTGCATCTCCCCATCCACTTTGTATGATGTCATGTTTCAGTTGTGCTTCGTCTATTCCTACTAGAGTAACATTGGCACCAGATGGTGTTGCCGCTTCTGCAATCAATCTTGCATGTTCATAGTAACGTCCCATTGGGGAAGAATAAGAAAGTATCATTTCTGTTTCTTTCTCTTTGATTACAGGGTTTGTGTATTGTAAATCAAAAGTATAATCTACATATTCTGGCTCTACAGTTACATTTTTTACAATAGGTACTAAAATATCGTCATAAGTGACAGAGGCATCCGCATTTGCCATTCCTTCTGCTGTTACGTTAAATTCTGTAGGATTAGATGTAGTAATTCCTTCTTTTGCTTTAAATGTGACACTCATATTTGTTCTAGGATTACTTCCTCCTGATGAATCATGAAATACCACTCTTACTTTGTTAGACAAATCATTTGGAGTACCTCCTTCTGCAGATACATACTCAAATAGAGCATTATCATAAGCAATATCCATCGTATAGGTTCCTAATTCTTGTCCAAAAGAAACGGATACAGTTACTTGTTCTCCTGGTCTTACCATTGTTTTATTCGTATCTATTTGAATGGTATCTATCGTATCTGCATAAGTATTTCCTGTTAGTAAAGTAATGACTGCTAATATTCCAACCACTAACATTATGCAAATTTTTTTCTTCATAAAAATTTTCCTCCTTTTTTTATTTTATAATTGTAGTATGTGTTATATTTTCTGGAATTATGAAATAAAATTCTTTCTATTTTTTCCAATCAGCAAAAAAGCACAAAAAAAGAACAATGGTATTTTTTTCCATTGTTCTTTTTTTTATCTTCTAAAACAACACCAACTAGATTGATTACAATTATTGTCTCGTATATTCACTCTCGCTACTGTTGGAGTAGCGTTTTGATTATTATTTTGACAATTACAGCCATTATTTGCCTGTGCTAATATTTGTCTGGCTATTCTTGTCACATCTGCATCGCTAAGAGAAATGGTATCATTTGCGCAAGTATCATTATTTCTTCTTTCTCCACAAATTTCACATCCTCTTCTTATCAAGCATTTTACGATTACTGCTGTTATATAAGCCAAAGCTGTATAAAGAATAACCAAAATTAGGAAACTTGCATTAAAAAATGCAAAAGCTACAATTAAGTATATAGCGAAAAAAGTAATCGCGACAAGTACTGGGCATTTTAATATTTTTTGTAAAACAATTGCTAATAAAATAGTTGCAATAGGTAAAGCAAAAAGGATTAATAAAATATTCATATCATTTCTCTCCTTATCCTCTTTTGCTATATCTTATGCTTTTTCTCTTTTTTTTGTGACTTTATTTTTCCTCATAATCTACTTTCATTAAAAATAGCCCTTGTGCTGGCAAAGTTTTTCCTGCTCTCGTTCTATCTTTAGAAGCAATAATGTCTGGAATCTCTTCTGGTTTTATTTTTCCGAAGTCCTACGTCCACCATAGTTCCTGCTATAATTCTTACCATGTTATATAAAAATCCATTTCCTGTTAGTTGTATAAAAACTTTTCCATTTTCTGTTGCTACATCTGCTTTATAAATGGTCCTTACACTGCTTTTACTACTTGTTCCACTTGCTTTAAATCCTTTAAAATCATGCTCTCCCTCAAAATAGGAAATTGCCTGTTTCATTTTCTCTACATCTAAAGGAATAGGCATATGATATTCTAAATTTCGATAAATAGCTGTTCCTTGTTCTGTATTATCTATTACATAATAATATGTTTTTTGTTTGCAATGGTATCTCGCATGAAATTGCAAGTCCACTTCCTCTGCTTTTTGAATACGAATGCTTTTTTTTAATTTAGAGTTTAATGCTACTGCCATTTTTTCTATAGGAATGGATGTATTTTCTATTTTAAAATTTGCCACTTGTCCTAATGCATGTACTCCTGCATCTGTTCTTCCAGATCCTATTAAGTCCACTTTTTCGCCTGTTACTAATTCTATTGCTCTCTCAATTTCTCCTTGTATATTCAGTTTTTTAGGCTGTTTTTGCCATCCATTAAAATCTTTTCCATCATATTCTATAGTTAATTTTATATTTCTCACTTATTTTCTTCCTTTTTATTTTCTTCTTTATTCTGCTCTTTTTTATCTTGGAATTTAGCTTTTATTTTTTTTATTCTCTGTGCTTTTACACCGGTTTCTTCTCCAAAACGAGAAGTAACTACTGCTTTAATTAAAATTTTCTTTAGTGCTTCTTCTTTTAAATCTGCTATAAGCGTTCCTTCTTTAGCAATGGATATTTTTCCTGTTTCTTCTGATACAATCACCGCAATTGCATCTGTTTCTTTAGAAATACCAATACCAGCTCTATGCCTTGTACCTAATTCTTTTGCTAACTCTTTATCATCTGTTAACGGTAAAATACAAGCAGCTGCCTCTATTTTATTGTTTGCAATCACAACTGCTCCATCATGAAGTGGTGTATTAGGCACAAATAGGTTTACTAATAATTGTGGAGAAACTTCTGCTCCTATTTCTACTCCAGTTTCTGCGATATCTTTTAATTTAATTTCTCTTTCAATAACAATTAGCCCACCCGTCTTATTTTTAGAAAGCTCTTCTGCTGCAATGACAATTTTGTATACATCCTCTTTTGTTTTAGTAATAATATCTTTATCAATTCCAAAAAATTTTGTTAATTTATTGGTTCCCAATTGTTCCAAAGCTCTTCTAAGTTCTGGCTGAAAGATTACAATCATTGCAATAACTCCATAGGTCATAACAGATGTTAAAAGATAATTTAAAATATCTAAGTGAAGCCATCCACTCACTGCAGTTAAAATAATTAAAAGTACAATTCCTTTTATTAATTGCCAAACTCTAGAATTTCTTGTTGCTTTTACAAATTTATATACTAAAAAAATAACAATTGTAATATCTAATGCAAGCATAACTACTCTAAAAGGATTTTCTTGCAATTCATTTAAATAATTTACTACATTTATTTTCCAAAAATTTTGAAATACTGCTAAAAAATCATTTTCCATTTATTTTTCCTCTTTATAACATAATGATATAATATACAAGTGTTCCAGCTACACTAAGCACCATTAATGCTGCTAAAATTCCTGCCATTACTCTTGTAAATACTTTTCCTGCATCCATTTTTTTCTTCTTTGCCATGAAAAAAACCTCCTTTTATGACATATTGTGTACATTTTATTTATACCATATTCGTATTTCTTTTTCAAGATGTGGGCCAAAAATATCAGGGATAAGTGGGATATTTTAAAAAAAGACTGGAGCACCAGTCTCAATTTTTTATTAAAAACCAATTACCATTTGCCTATGATAACTTTGCGGTTGACTAACGTTCCATGCTGACAGAGTAGCTGCCTGTCCTTTATATTCCCCTATTTCATACTTAGCAATATAAATTCCTCCTGAATTTAAAACTTGTGTAGGTGCAATTGTTTTTCCTGCCACCACAAATGAACTTCTTCCACTAAAAATACTGTCGTCAAATATCCAATATATATACTGATTATCATTAGCTATCGTTATATTCCATGAGCCATTTAATTGATCATTTGGCATTCCCTGACTACCATAATATACATGAACATTAGCAAAATTGCCTCCTATTCCTATAATCTCTTCTCCATTTACCCAAGCTGTTTTTCCTTCTGCTATATCTTCTGCTGTTGCCGTTGCATTCTCTGTCCTTTTTTGCAATATTTTACTAATGTTTTCCGCCATTGTCTCTGCTGTATCCGTCTCCGCTGTCGTAACTCCTTCATTAGTAATCGC
>CAMMAC010000033.1 GCA_946493085.1 uncultured Clostridiaceae bacterium | reverse complement strand
GAGAAATCTCTCCTCTTGCCACTTTTATCTAGCTAAATTAATATATTTTTATGCTTTTTTTCTGTTATGTTGGTATTGTATCATATTTTTCATTTTTTTCAAGTCTTTTATGAATTTTTGTTCGATAATAAATTTTCAAATCAAAAAAATATTGCTAAATAGCTTGAAATTTTTGCTATTCTATGTTAATATAGTAAATAGTCAATTTTATTAAAACTTATAGGAGGTGCTAAAAATGGCAAAATGTGATATTTGCGAAAAAACACTATCTCATGGAAATCAAATTAGTATTGCACGTTCACACGTTAGTAGAAGAGCAACAAGAACTTTTAAACCAAATGTAAGAACTATTAAAGCAATGATAGATGGACAACCAAAAAGAATTCATGTATGTGCTAAATGCTTACGTTCTGGAAAAGTTACAAGAGCTTAATTTTATAGAATATAAAAATTATGTGATGCATCATATTTTTATAAAATACTAAAATTTCTTAAGAAATAGGAAACATCGGCTAGAGAAACAAATCTCTAGCCGATGCTTTTTTCTTATGTATCTTTCCTATTTTTCCTTAATTCCAAAGATGAATTTTACAAATCCTCTTAAAAATTTAGGAACTTTTTTTACTACAATTGTCATCCTTATCCACTCTCCTTTTATTTTTTAACAAAATAGCCAAATTAGTCCCATAGCTAAGATTGCTATTCCTATTAAAAATAACCATCCTGTTGTTGGAAGCAATAAAACCAGTAATACACCTAAGCCAATTCCTACTAAACATACTCCTATCGTTTTTTTCAGTGCACACAACATAATCTATTACCTCCTTATGATATTATATTGCCTTTTTTGGATTTTGTGACTTATTCTTTTCCGTGAATCACATACACTTGCTTTTTCTTTTTTCTTGTGTTTTAATAACAAAGATGAAACAAAAAGGAGGATTTGTAAATGAAACCAAAAGATGTAGTAGAAATCATAAAAATATTGAAAAAGACTTATCCAGATGCCAAATGTAGCTTAGACTTCTCCACTCCTTTTACTTTGTTAGTTGCAGTAATGCTCTCTGCACAATGTACAGATGAAAGAGTGAACTTAACAACTCCTTCTATTTTTGAGAAATATAGTACTCCTCAAGATTTTGCTACTATGGATATCAAAATTTTAGAAGAATTAATTCACCCTTGCGGTTTTTATAAGACCAAGGCAAAACACATTCAGGAAACAGCTCGTATTATTGTAGAAAAATTTGATGGAAAAGTCCCTCAAAATATGAAAGACTTAATGAGTCTTCCTGGTGTTGGCAGAAAAACTGCCAATGTTGTTATGTTAGAAGCTTTTTCTGATCCACAGGGAATTGCTGTAGATACCCACTGTATGCGTATCTCTAATCGTATGGGACTTTCTCGTGAAATTGTTCCAGAAAAGATTGAAAAAGATTTATTAAAAATCATTCCACCTGAATTTTATAAAGATGTTAATCATCTATTTATTTGGCATGGTAGAAATATTTGTACAGCTCGTTCCCCAAAATGTGATGAGTGTCCTATTGCTTCTTATTGCCAAAAACGTTTTGCAAAAGAATTGTAATAAGAGTTTGTATATTTTCTAAATTTTTTTCCATACTAGTAGCAGAGGTGATAAGCTTGACAACTATTAATTGTTCTTCTGATTGTATTTACCAAAAGGATGGAAAATGCACTTTAGAAAATATTCCAGCACAAAAAATTACACCCAATTGTAATTGTGCTTATTACTTTTCTCTTCCCTTGGCAACTAAAAAATAGTTGCCTTTTTTCTTGACAAAATGCCTAGAAAGGGTTATATTGAATGCATACATAAATATACAAAGGAGGTTTTTTCATGTTGAAAAACAAATCAAAAATTTTTATACTATTCATTACTTGTGTTGTATTATTATCTACAGTTTGTTTTGCAACTGTAGAGCCAACAACTACTTCTGCGGAGGAAACTTCTGCTACTCAAACTGCAGAAAATACTGCTGTAGAAAACACAGATGCAACCAACGATACATCTACTGATACTTCTTCAGATGTTTCTACAGATACAACTTCTGCTTGGACAAATTCAGATTTGTATTTAACTGGTGATAAAGTATCTGTTTCTAATGTAGTAGATGGTAATGCTTTTATTTTTGCAAATGAAGTTACAATTGAAAGTACTGCCGAAATTGGTGGAGATTTATTTGTTTGTGCCAGCAAATTAACTGTAAATGGTGGATATGTTTATAGCAGTATATTTGCATTTGCTAATGAAATTTCTATTAATGGCGTTGTTTATGATGTTTACGCCGCTTGTACTAACTTTACTTTAGAGAGTAATGGTTTTGTATATAGAGATTTAAAAGTATCTGCTGATCATGTTGCTATAGAAGGAAAAGTAAGAAGAAATGCTTTTATTACTGCAAATGATATTACATTTGGAGAATATACAGATACTACTTACATTTATGGAAATTTAAGCTATACTTCACCTAACGAACTTTCTGTAGAAGAAGGAATGATTGCTGGTGAAGTTACTCGTCAAGAAACGAGCGCTACATCTTCTAGCCCTGTTTCTTATATCACAAATGCTCTTTCTATTTTATTAATTACTTTCATCGTTGTATTGTTATTAATTTGGCTTGCTCCAAATTTTGTAAAGAGAGTAACAAATATGGGAATTGCAAAATCTTTTGCTTCTTTAGGAATTGGTATTGCAACTCCAATTGTAGCAATTTTAGTAGGTCTTCTATTAATTTTAAGTATTGTAGGTGTCACTGTATTTAGTTCTATGTTTGTAGGTTTAGTATTTTTAGCTATGCTTGCTACTTCTATTACAAGCCTATTTGTAGCAGGACTACTTGCAAAAGCTTTTAAGAAAACAAGTAATGTAACATTAGTTTTATTTACTTTGATTTCTAGCCTTGTACTTTGGGGATTAGGATTTATTCCTTATATTGGCTGGTTCTTATCTATAATATTTGTATTATTCGGTATTGGTACAACTTTAGTCAATATTGTTTATACCAAAGAAGGTACTAAAAAAGAGAAAAAAGTAGCAGAAACTAGTTCAAGTGAAGAAACAAAATAACTAAATAATATATTAAAAGGAGCCATGTCATACGTTAAGACAGGCTCTTTTTTTCTATATAATTTATGCTAGGCTAAAATTAGCTAATTTTTTTCAAACAGGCTCTATCAAATCCATTTATTTTTTCTGTAGAAAGCATTGCACTGCTCCTACAGCCACCACAATAATTTAGGTATTTACAATCCTTACAAATGGCATATTCATTTCTCTTTCTCAAAATAGTAAATAATGGCGCATGTAACCAAATATCCACTAAAGTTTCTTCTATATTTTTTTCTCCTTTTTCTCTAATATTTCCTGCTTTTTTTCTTAAGAACGGGCAAGGAATCACATCTCCATTTGACAAAACACTACAAGAGCCAATTCCTGCAGTACAGCCTCCGTGTATTTTGTCATCTTGTTTTAGTTCTTCTTCTGTATAGCGAAGTACTGCTAAATGTGGATGTTTTACAGGTCTTATTTTACCTTTCTTTTCATAGGCTAATAATTTTTTGTATGCCTGAATTCTCTCTTCTTTCGTTAAAAGGATTTCTTCATTTTTTCCTGTTTCAGAACACAAGTTAAAAGCAATAGGTATTTGATTTTTGTTTGCTATTTCTACCATTTCTTCTATATGCTTTTGGTTGTTCTTATGAATAGTTGCAAAAAAGTAAGCTTGCACTCCTTTTTCTTTTAATTGTTTTGCTAACTGGACTGTCTCATTTTCGTTTATTTTCCTAACGCCATTTTCATCTATATCAAAACTTAGGTGTACTAAATCCACACCTGATAAATCTAATGTGGAAAGATAATCTCTTATTTTTCCATTGGATTGCAATACGATTTTAGGCATTTTTTCTTTCGTTCTTTGTTTATGATTACTAATATAGCTTAAAAATTCTGGCAATTTTTGATGCAGACATGCTTCTCCTCCTGAAATAACTAATTTACTCACTCCATATTTCTGTGCAAAATGAAATAGTTCTATCATTTCAGATAAAGGCATATCTTCTTTTGTTTCTCCACGGTTATAGCAATGTGCACAATTTAAGTTACATCGATTTGTAATCTCCATTTCCAACAAATGCATGTGCAATTTCACATCGGATATCTCTTTCATAGTCAATCTTTTTTCCTCCTTCTATATAATTTTTTGTCCACACTCTACAGCCTGAAAAACATCTTTTATTTTGACAAGCTTTGCATTTCTCTGGTATTTTTTCTTCTAAAATTATTTCACGAAATGGTGCAAAGCCTTTTCCTTTTTGCCAAATTTCTTGTTCATCTTCTGTAAAAATATTTCCACAATAGTAGTCTTTATTCAAAAAGAAATTACAAGGATATACGCTTCCATCATATTTAATAATTAGTTTGTCTTTCCCTGCTGCACAAATAGGCAACTCAATAGGATATTTTCTTTCTATTAAGGAAGGTTCATATTCAAATAGAGCATATAACCCATGTTTTAGAGTTAAATTTTCTTTTCCTATTTTTTTTAGTCCCTCAAAATATTTTTCGATATTTTCTCGATGGATAGGAATTCTTTCTTCTTCAAAATGAGTTCCATTATTGGAGATAGCTGCAAAAGTGGGCGAAAAACTTTTAATCGGATAACGACTAGCAAAATATTCATATACTTTTTCAAAATGATCAAAATTACTTTTTACTAACACCATGTTGATATGTATTATTTTTTTAGCTTCTGCTGCTTTTTTTATGTTTTTCTCTACTAATGCAAAAGCATTTTCTTTCTTTACAATTGCATTATGCACTTCCCCCAAGCCATGTACAGAAAACACGTATTCATCCACAAATGGAAGTGTTTTATCAATTGCGATAGTTCCATTTGTGTTGACTTGCACACAAAAGCCTTTTTCTTTCGTATATTGCAAAATTTCTGTAAAATAGGGATATAAAAAGTTTTCTCCTCCTGTGTAATGAATTTTAGATACCCCCAATTTTTCTAACTTATCTACGGCCTGTTTCCATTTTTCCAAACTACTATCTTTTTCTTTTACACCTGCCTTGCAATTAGCAAAACAAAAAATACATGACTGATTACAATTTCTTGTTAGTTCTATTTGTGCAAAGCTTGGTTTTTTCCACATAAGATGATGTAATTCTTCTTTAGAAAATACATCCTCTAATTTTTTAGCTACACATTCCATTTTTTCTTTCCTCATATTCTAAAATTTACAATCCTTTTTCTCATTACTTTTACATTAAATAAAGGATTATAGGAAAAAATTTAATGTAAATTCTGTTTAGACTGTTTTTTGTAGAATCTGTTTTTCTTCTAAAAATCTAAGATAAGATTGTGGCACATCCCTCTTTCCTTCTAGAACTTTTGTAAATAGCTTAGCTGCCTCTCCTTGCAGGAAATACAAATTATACTGTACATAGATGGCATAGCAATCTTCTTTTTTTAAATAACTCATTTTAGGATTACACATCAAACTCATCATTTTTTTCCTTTCTTACGATACAATTTTTTTCTAAACCTTGTCCTCTTTTTTTCTTATTACATTATATGCACGAAAAAAGATTATATGACTTTTTCATATAATCTTTTTTCCTAATCTTTCTTTTGGAAGCTTTTTTAGTCTGAATTTACTGCACATCCAGCCTCTTCAAATTCTTGTACATCCATTTGCCAATTTTCGTTCATGGACCCACACCTCCTTTATAATTCATATCCATATGCCACTTCTATGTAGTTTTCCTCTCCAATAGGAATGCTTCTTTTGGTAATTTTCTTTCCTTTTTTTGCTTCATAAAATCTTTTGCCTATTTCATTTTCTTCTAAGCACCAGGTCAGCATTCTTTTATACCCTTCTTTTCTTAAGTTTTCTTTTGCTGCTTCTAATAATTTTGTACCAAACTCTTGATTTTGCTTTGCTTTTTGTACATAAATTGCATAGATTTCACTGTCATACGGCGGTATTTCGTCCCTGATTGCTCCATATTTAATGTAACCTACTATTTTTCCTTCTTCTTCACATACTAAATATTGCACTGTATCTTTGATTTCTTCTTCATATTTCTTTGTTTTTTCCTCTATAGATAAGTTTTCCAAATAAGTTTTGTCTATAATATTTTCATAAGTATTTCTCCACTCATCTACAGAAATATTTGCAATCGCCTTGCTATCTTGCTCATTTGCTTTTCGAATCATATGCCTCATCCCTTCTTTTGTTCTCTTTCTATTTATTATATGTTTTTATTTCCATTTTATTCCTATTTTGTTTACTTTCTTTTTGTAATGTGTTAGAATTCTTCCAGTATCTGTATTTTAGACTGAAAATCATTATTTTCAAGGAGGTATTTGTATGATTATTAACTCTCACATTCATGTAGCCACTAACCCTAACGACTATTATTTTTATTCTGATTTTGGTTATCGGCAATTGCTTGCCGATTGCAAAAGTAATCATGTCGACATTTGCTTAGTATGTATCAATCCCAAACTTGCTATTCTGCAATGTCCTAAGGATTGCTCTTTTTATTGTCCTATCAGTAAATTCAAGCCCAATCGTAATTTGCAAAACTGCCCTAATTCCTGTACTTACAAGGCTAAGCATCGGATGGAAGTACAAGATGCTGGTATCTTTTGTAAAACTTGCGGTAATTTACTTTGGGATTTTTCCTGCATGGATCCGCTTCGCCTATTTAATATCGCTCTCATAGAGCAAACCAAAGCCATGCGTTCCTTAGTGAAGCCAATTCTCTATCTTTCTCTTTCTAATAGAAGTATACAAAAAGAAATTGACTTTTTTGAGACGTACTATGCAGGAGAATTTGTTGGTTACAAACTACATCCTTGGACAGACCAACGCAGGGTAAGTGACGTACATATACGTACAAAATTACCATTTTTAATTCATACTGGCATACGGGACTTAGAATCTCCTGCCCATGCTATTGCCTTTGCCAAGCATCACCCTGAAAATGCTATTATTATAGCACATGCTGCCGGGTTAAAGGAAGAGTTTTTGCAAAAAATTTCTTCTACTGCTAATGTTTTTTTAGATTGTTGTCCCAGCTTCTTTTTATCAGAGCATAAAAAAGAATGTCTGTGGAACACTTCTATTACAAATGGGAAAGAAATTTATGAAACAGTTTTATCTTATCTATCTTCAGAAAAAATTCTATTCGGCTCTGACAGCCCATGGGGAAACACAAAAAAAGAAATAGCCACTGTCAATAGTCTTGCTATTTCTGATACAGAAAAAGAAAATATCTTTTTCCGCAATGCTATGAAAGTTTATGGATTAGTTGTCTAAAGTCATTAAGAAAGCACTGCTTGTGCTTTCTTTTTTGTTATTAATAATAAGTATCTGTCATATTAATAATGCTTCCATCTTTGCAAGCTTTTACCATACTATATTCCAAGCATAGAATTCCTATTTCTTGTATGATTCTTTCTACATAATATCCAAATTTTTTTTCAATGCATCCTCCTTTTTCCAATATGAGAAGACATGCGTCTTATATCATATCTTCTATTTCATTTTTTAAATAAGGATAATAAAAATATTTTCTAGTCATAATAGTAGCTAAAACTCTAATTTTTTCTATATATTTTTCTGTAAATTCATGGGAAATAGGATGTTCTTTTCCAATATAAATCCCTTGTTCATTTTTTTGTAATGCTTGTCTTAAATAAGGATAACGTTTTACATTTCTTCCTAAATTTCTAAGAAAATCTTTTACACTTAATTTATAAGTTTTACACAATTTTTTTAGTTCTTCACTTGTATAAAATCTTTCTCCATATTCATACTGGATATCCAGTTTTAAAATATTTATCCTTTTTTTCAAATCTTTTAAAATAATTCTTGCCTTTTTATTTTCATCTTTCATGATTTGTTCAAACATTACACTAGAAAGAGAAAGTGTTTCTTTTAAAATACTATCTGTTGTTTTCATCTCTTTCTTCAATTCATCTATTTCTATTTTACAAATATAATCTTGTGTTTTACATTTTTGTATAATTTTTTCTTGTATCTGCTTTTTTTCTTTCTCCTCTATTAAATCTATTCTCATTTTTTTCGTTTTACCTGTCATTAAGTTTTGGAAACTTATGGTATTTACTTTCAATATATCACAAATTTCCTTGTCTCCTGTTTTATACTGTTTTTTCCATTCTTCTATTAAATCTTTAGTAACAAAATCTCTATACTTTGCTTCTTCCAACAATTTTTCTTCATTGGCAATCTGCTTTTTTACCCCTAACTTTCTTTTACTGTTTTCTAAGAGTATGTTTGTATTTATATACTTCTTTAGGATATCATTTAGCACCCACTCATTTATTTTAAATTCATTGCTAACATATTCTAATGGTTCTTTTCCTATCTTCTTCCATTTTTGAACGGCATTAAAAATATCCTCTCCCATATTTTCTAATTCTTCTAATTCATATAGTTTTATCTTTAATTTTAGTGATTCTTCAGCCTCCTCATAACTCTTTCCCACTTTTATTTCTAAAATAATCATTAAGTCTTTTAATTCCATTTTTTCTCTTTCTGCTATACTCTTTAATCTTTCTAAAGAAATATAATCTCCATGCCTCAAACCATACTTTTCTACTAATCTTTGTAGTACTTTTGCTTTCTTAGATAATAGTTTCATTGCTATCTCCTCCTATTTTTCTATCTTAAACGCAAAAAAGAACAACACAATGTTTGTTCTTCTCTTCTGTACTTTCGTACTACTATTCCTCAAAATTCATAAAGGCAATGATAAAATAGGAGTATTTCTCTTTTTTTCGTTATTTTTCGACATTATAACACATTTTTTTAAGAAACCTATTATTTTACCTTTTTGTTAATTATATTAGATATCCCTTATTTGTTTTTCACAATGAATTTGTAAACATCTCTAATATTATCATAAATAAATCTTGCTAAACACTGTATTTGTTCCTCACTCATTTCATAATTTTCTTTTTTAGGATATGTAATGATTTTAAAATCTTTCCCCTTTTTATCTTTTGTATATTCAACATCGCATACTTGTTTTAATTCTTCTTCACTTAACTTTTCTATTTCTTCTATTTTTAGCATAAACATATCACTCTTCCTTATCGTATAGTCAAAAATGAAAAAATATCATTTGACAAATTCACTATAACTGTGTATAATAATTATAGGAAATGAAAGCCACAGAAATGTGTGCTACCATATATGATATGTTTAACACCACATAGCTTGGCAGAGCATAATGTGGTGCTTTTTTTATTTGCTCAAAATAATAACCAAAGTTATGATTAAGGCAACTGCTATGATAGCAACTCCTATTAATCCGAAGAATAATAAATATATTAATTGAATTAATAATGTTTCCATAGCACCACCTCCATTCTCACAGCATAAACTGTGTATGTAAAGTGGTAGCACCCACACTGCTTATTCTCATTTCCTATGTTAATTAGTATAGTATATTTTAACTTATATATCAAGTGTATGTATGAATTTTTACAAAAAACTTCCAATATTTATCAATCAATACTTTTTAAATATTGGTTCTATCATAAATCTTGGAAGTTTTCTATTTTATTCTACGCACTCTTTAATTCTAGTCTCAATTTATCAGCAATCATTGCGATAAACTCGCTGTTTGTTGGCTTTCCTTTTGCTGCAGATACAGTATAACCAAATATACTTTCTACTGTATCTTGTTGTCCTCTTCCCCATGCTACTTCTATTGCATGGCGAATGGCACGTTCTACTCTTGAAGGGGTGGTGTGATATTTATTTGCTATATCAGGGTATAACTGCTTTGTAATTTGATTAATTACATCGATGTCATTTACAACCATCATGATTGCTTCTCTTAAATATTGATAACCTTTAATATGGGCTGGCACTCCTACTTCATGAATTACATTTGTTACTAGAGCTTCTAAATTACTTTCGTCATTTTTGTTTTCTGGTGAAATTTCTATATATTGTGATTTTATTTCTCTGGAGATATAATTTCCTTTCACCGCATTTGGTTGATAAAATTTAAAATCTCGCATTCTTTTGATTAATAATTTTATATCAAAAGGTTTTACTATATAATATTCTGCTCCTAAATTTATTGCTTTTTGTGTGATTTTGTCTTGTCCTACTGCTGACAACATAATGCACATTGGCATTTTGTCTAATGCTGCTGTTTGCAACATTTCTAATACTCCTAAGCCATCTAAATGTGGCATAATGACATCTAATAATACTACATCTGGTTTTTGCTCTAATATCAATTTATATGCTTCATTTCCATCTTTTGCCATACCTACAACTTCGATATCTTCTTCCCTTTCTAAATATCCATTCAATGTCATAGCAAATTCTGTATTGTCATCTGCTATTAGTACCCTGATTTTTTCTTTCACCTTTGATTCCCCCTAAAAAAATATTTGTAAATTACTTACAAACGCATTATATTATCAATTCTATTTTTTTGCAATAGTTTTCTGGAAATTTTTTCAAATTTTTCTTTTTTTATTTTATTTTTCAATGTTTTTTTGTATTATTTTATTAGGGAATATTGTAATATTTTTTACATAAAAGCCTAAGTTTTGCCTCTCTTTTTCTATTTTTTCTTTTTCCTTTTTGGTAACCTGCAGGGTTATTTTTATATTCTCTTCATACTGTATATTGATTATTTCTATATGTTGTTTTTTGCAATAAAATTGACATTTTCCTAGTTCATTATAGGGAATTGTTAGTACTATCCAATATCCATTTTCTTCTTGCACAAATTCTGCTTTTGCCATAGCATTTTGCATTGTTTGTGTATAGGCTCTTACTAATCCTCCTGTTCCCAATAGTATGCCACCAAAATATCTGGTAACTACAATTAGCACATTAAATAGTTCTTCTTTTTGCAAAACATGGAGCATCGGAGAACCTGCAGTTCCACTAGGTTCTCCATCATCTGAACTTTTTTCTATTGTCTCTGTTTCTGTTTTTATACGATAAGCATAGCAATGATGTTTTGCATCATAATATTTTTTTCTTATGCTTTGTATGGTTTCTTCCGCTTCTTCCTTACTTTTTATAGGATATAATTCTGCAATAAATTTTGACTTTTTTTCTATAAAAATAGCTTCTTCTTTCTTTTTTATGGTTTTATACAATTTTTTGTCCTTTCTAATTATTTTTGTAATACTTTCCTTGCCACAAATCTCTACCTCGAAATCTTTTCTCAAAACCATGTAAAATCCACATTTTGTGCTTATTCCAATAGGGTGCTACTAAAAGCTGCTTTGGGGCATCGCCTGAAATTCTATGAACGATGATATCTGGTCTTAAGTGTGTCATTACATCTATTAGATCTTCTATATAATCATCTAATTCTAATGGTGTATATTCTCCTTTTCGATACATCTCTGCAAGTATGGTATTTTCTACCACATAAGTACTATGAATTTTTATTCCCTGTACTTTATGCTGATTAATAAAATGTACTGTCTCCAAAATGTCCTCTTTTGTTTCTTTTGGAAGCCCTATCATCATATGTGCCACTACGTCTATTCCGTACCTATTTAATATTTCTACTGCCTCTGTAAATTGTTTGCTTGTGTAACCTCTATGAAGGATTTCTCCTATCTTATCATTACTTGTTTGCAAACCTAATTCTACACATACATAATACTTTTTGGTATAAGTCTTGAGCAATTTAGCAATTTCTTCTGTAATGCAATCTGGTCTTGTACCTATTTCTAATCCTACTATTCTATCATCTATCAAAGCAGCATCATATTTTCTTTTTAAATTCTCTACCGTATCATATGTGTTGGTAAAATTTTGGAAATAAACAATAAATTTGTTAGCTCTTTGGGCTCTATAGGAGGCAAAATAATCTTTTACTTGTGACTGGATATCCTTTCCTCCGTTTTATTAACTCTCCTGAACCTTTCTCACTACAATAGATGCAGCCTCCATATCCTAAAGTGCCATCTCTATTTGGACATGTAAAACCTCCATCTACACAAATTTTTAGCGTACGTTCTCCAAATTTTTCTTTCAAATATTCATTTAAATGTCTATATCTTTCCATATCATTCATACTACATATATTTTACTCCATTTTTCCAAGCATGCCCTACTTTTTCTCCTATTTTATAATATCCATTTTGGAATTGATCAAACACAAAAGCATCTATTTTTGTAGGATCTACTTTTCCTCTTTCATCTAATACATTTTCATCTGCTACTACATTCAGAATTTCTCCTAATACCCTAAATCCATAAACGGTATGTTGAAGCTCTACTACTTTGCATTCTAGTGTGATAGGATATTCTTCAATAATCGGTGCATCTACTCTTGTACTTTTCTTAGCATGCATATGAGTTCTTTCAAATTTGTCTTCCATTTTATTACCGGAAGCAATGCCAAAAAAGTCTGATTCGTCTAAATGTGGTATATCTGCAATGCTTAGTGTAAATGCTCCTCTCTTCTTAATATTTTCTGTTGTTTTATGGTCTTCATCAAGATTAAGTGCTACCATATTTTCTGCACAAATCCCTCCCCATGCCATATTCATAACATCTACCTTATCATTTTTTCCATAGGTTGCTATCATTAGTACTGGCATTGGAAACACAGCTGGTTGTACTCCTAAATCTTTTTTCATACTATCAGTCCTCCTTTTCGAATTGATAGTATCACTTGTTTATTAATTTTGCAATGTATAAATTGTTTTTTATGGACAAAAATAATTGACTCCCTTAAGAAAATAACATAAAATATACTATATATTTTATAGATATAGGAGGGGAACTATGATTGATTTTACCAACAAAACACTTATTAAACTAAAACCAACGGATGTAGCAAAAGAAACATCAAATGTAACTAATATTTTAATTTCTGATGAAGAAGTCTTATTTTCATTTTCTTCTATGAGAGATAAGCTATTCTTTACTAATAAAAGAATTATTTCTATGAATGTTCAGGGCATCACCGGAAAAAAAGTAGACTATACTTCTATTCCTTATTCTAAAATCCAAGTTTTCTCTATAGAAACATCTGGAACACTAGATTTGGATTCCGAATTGGATGTTACTATTAGTGGACTAGGAACCATCAGATTTGAATTAAGCGCGCAAACAGATACCAAAAAATTAGGACAATTTTTATCTATGTCCATTTTATAAAATAAAAAACTCTACAAAATGTTGATATTTCAACCATGTAGAGTTTTTATTTTTGGCTCCTTTGCGAGAGACGTTTTCGAAAAGTCTATCACAAAAAAGTTACTTATTTCCGTTTCAAATGTAGTTATAGCAATATGTTGCAAGAATTGTATGCACAAGTTGGCGTTTTTTTGCTATTAACTATGTTTTTAATTTAACATAAAAATTCATGTTTAGCAATATTTTTTTCATTTTTTCTTAATCTATTCTCCATAATTGAAATTTACCTGTAATTTCATCTACCTCTCTTGTATCTCCATAAATTACTGCACCTAGATATTCCAATTTTTCATTTTCCTTTGAATTAATGGATTCTACTAGTTCATCATCTGTTCTAGTGTCTAACATATCTCTAGGATAATCTGCTACTAATAGATTTGGATTATTCTTAGCTGTATCTATAGCATTTTTTAATTTTCCTACTTTTACTTTTGTTATTATAAATGGAAACCTACTTATTCCTAAATGTTCTATTCCTGACTTATCAGTTATTATTTCTTTTCCCATTATTTCTTCATTAGAGTATTTTCCTATTGAAATCGCTAAATGTCCTATTACATTTAATGCTACTGCTGGCTCAACATTTGATGCAATAATTCCTACAATTTTTTTATCTTCATAATTCATAACCTTTTACTCCTTTATTAATTAAATTTTACTTTTAATAAAGGAGTAACTACATTTTCCAGCACTTCTATTTTTGCCCATAATTCTCCTCCATGCATTTTTCTTGGATATTTAAGCATTATATACCTCCTATCATCTATGTCTATTTTTTATTTATTTTTCTTGTAGTATTTTTCTCTCCCAACTTTTATATGTTTTTCTATTATTTTTACATTTCTATCTGCTAGTTCAACTTCTAAATATATACCATCTGGTATGTCTAACATATCTATATTATCTGTTAATGAACCTACTACATAATAGTTCTTTCCATCCTCTTTAAGTTGTTTAGTCCAATGTTGGTGTCCACTAAATATTGCTATTACATTATCATCTGACTTAATTATTTCCTTTACCTCTTGCCTGTTATTCATCAATCCATCTTCTGGATTTTTTTCAAACCAATAGTTA
>CAMMAC010000032.1 GCA_946493085.1 uncultured Clostridiaceae bacterium | reverse complement strand
TATAGAAAAAACAAGGGTTGTAGAAGTTTTAACAGAGAAACTTTTTACAAAACCTAGAAAAAAGAGAGGAAGAAAAAATGAAAAAGAATAAGAGCAAATGGATACACATTATCATTATTGTATTAGGAATTATATGGGTGTCAATTCCTATATTTCATAGTAATTTGTGGTTTGACGAAGCTTATTCTGTAGGAATGGCAAATCATACTTTTGGAGAAATTTGGAATATTGGTGGACACGATGTACATCCCGTATTATATTATTGGATATTACATATCATTAATTTACTATTTGGTAATCAAATTATGGTATATCGTATTTTTTCTGCCATTTGTGTAGCTATATTAGGAATTCTAGGCTATACACATATTAGAAAAGATTTTGGGGATAAAACAGGTATGTTTTTTTCCTTCCTTGTTTTCTTTTTCCCAATTAATTTAGTTTATGCAGGGGAACTTAGAATGTATACGCTTGCTATGTTATTAGTTACTTTAATGGCAATTTATGCATATCGTATCTATAAAAGAAAAGAAGAAAAGAATATCAAAAATTGGATTTTGTTTGCTATTTTTAGCTTAGCATCTGCTTATAGCCATTATTATGCATTAGTAGCAGCAGGAATCATTAACCTTTTATTATTGATTAGTCTAGTAATAGATGCAAAAGAGAAAAAACAATTTACTTGCGGACTAAAAGCTTTTATACTATCAGCAGTGGTACAAATAGTATTGTATATTCCATGGATTATGTATTTATTGTTACAAGTAAGTCAAGTTTCTAATGGATTTTGGATAGGAATTAGTTTCCCTGGAACCATTATAGAGTTCTTTACTTTTCAATTTACAGGAAATTTAGGAGATACTACCTATGTAAGTAATATATTAGCTGGCATATTTGGCATAATCATATGTGTTTATATGATTTATCTATATGCAAAGAATAAAAAAGAAAGTAATGAGGAAAATAAGAAAAAAGAAAGAAATCCAGCACTTTTGGCAATTGGAGTTTATGGATTAGTAATCTTGGCAGTTTGTCTTGCTTCTTTAATTATTTGGAGGCCAGTCATTTATGCAAGATATATGTTATGTGTAACAGGATTATTTCTATTTTTCCTTGCTGATACTATGGCAAAAATGGGAAATCAAAAATGGAATATCTTAATAGGTACTTTGTGTATAGCAATATCCATTGTGATTATGATAAACTTAGTACAAAGTAATTACGATGTAAGTAATCAAGCACCATTAGAATATATTAAAGAAAATATACAAGAAGGCGATGTCATTTTAAATGGAAATGAAGGAAGCGGATTTGTGATTGGTGCAAATTATCCTGAACATACCCATTATTTTTGGGACCAAGCAGTTTGGAATGTAGAAGAAGCCTACAAAGCTTTTGGTACAGATATGCATACAGTATACAATTTAGATGACTTTAAAGATTTTACAGGTAGAGTATGGATTATTAATGCTAACAATTATGCTATTTGCGATTATGTTCTAGAAAACTTTGAAAATGCAGAATTGTTAGAGAAGAAAGAATTCAAAACAAAATATAAAAATTTCGAATATACATTTGCATTAGTGCAATTTGGGGACGTTACTTAAGTTGAAAAAAATAAAAAAAGAGGTGTTAAAAGGAAAACTTTTTAATACCTCTTTTTTTTATAAAAGTAAATTACATTATGGAAATAAGATAATATTTAAATGCAAAATAGATGAATAGGAAAAGAACAATTTTAATATAAAATAGTAAAAAAGGAAATTTAATATTATTGAAATTATCCAAAAGGTAATGTATAATAGGAGTAGAGTAATAAAGTAGAGAAAGGAGAAAGTACAAATGAAAAGACAAGAAGGAATTACCTTAGTAGCTTTAGTAGTAACAATTATTGTTTTAATTATATTAGCTGGAGTAACGATAAATACTTTACTTAATGAAAATGGAATTATCCAGAGAGCTAAAGAAGCTAGTATAGATACTGATGTTACACAAACAAAAGAACAAATACAACTAGAATTACTAGCAAGATATAGTAAAGAAGGTAAATACACAAATGCTGATGTGGTAGAAATAGTAAAACAAATTACAGGAAAGGATGTTGAAGAAGGTTCACAGACAACGACCACAAAAAAAGGAAATCCTATAGATATTTCAGATTTGTGGGTAAATGATTCAGAAATAAATAATATATGGACACAAGATAAAACAACTGTAACTAATGGAAGGGTTACATTAGAAGTGGGACAATCCGTCTCTGGCTATACAGGAAACAATGTAGGAGATGGAAATTGGTGTGTACTTGGAGCTCAAAATGGAAAATTATTAATAACAACAAATAGTAATCAAGGAATCATTACTTTAGCTGGCCAAGACGGCTATACAAATGGAATAAATATTTTAAATGATGCAGCAGAAGTGTATAATGATGGAAATATGGCAGAAATTGCAAGATCCATTAATATAGAAGATATTAACCGAGTAACTGGTTATGATCCAGATGTTGCAAAATATAATGAGGGAACTTCTTATCCATATCAATGGAAAAATGAGGTAACCTATACTTTGAATGTAAGTGACTTAAAAATTCACTGCCAAGGAACGAAATATCCAACGAATGATACTGTTTCAGAGTATACATCATTTTCCTATTGGAATGGTAGCAATTGGGAAACATTAGATGCTGGAGAAAGTGTAAAAATAACACATACTCATTATTACTATTATCCACAAACTTTATCTACTACTGAAAGCAGTGAAACTCAAATCAATGGAAGCACAAGTGCTTATCATTTGTTGTTTAGCAATACTTCAAATGAGGAGAATTATTACTGGCTTGCATCACAATATACTTTAACAGATTTAGGAATTTGTGGTTTTGGTATAGGAAATGTCGGAAATGGTCGTGTAAATGGTAGAACTTTATACAATTCTGATGGTACTACAAGGTATCCGAATTCTGATCGTGGTTTAAGACCAGTAGTATCTCTAAAATCTAATGTTCGTGTTACAAGTAGTGGAACATTAAGTATATAAAAGTTAAAATAAAAATGAAGAGATATATCATTAGAAAGAGTATTAGAAAAGAATGTCGTTTCTAATACTTTTTCAGCTTTTTATAAAAGAAATAATTGATATATTGGTAGACATTTCATTAAGAAAATGGTATAATGAAACGCAGGAAATAATAAAATCAATAAAAGGAGAAAATAGGAGTGAAGCAATGAGAGTATTCGCGTTTGTAGGACCATCTGGAACAGGGAAAAGTTATCGTGCACAAATGGTTGCTGGAGAAAATAAAATTTCCTATATTATAGATGATGGTCTTTTAATTAACGAAAACGAAGTAGTAGCAGGAGAATCCGCAAAAAAAGCACCAACTAAAATAGAAACGGTAAAACATGCTATTTTTATAGACGAAAAAGAAAGAAAAGAGATGCAAAGAGCCATCAAAAAGTATAAGCCAGAATCCATTTTGATTTTAGGAACTTCTGATGGAATGGTGCAAAAGATAGCAGAAAATTTAGGATTGCCACCTATCCAAAAAACTATATATATTCAGGATGTTGCAACTCAAACAGAGATGGAAACGGCTAGAAATATTCGTGTAACACAAGGAAAACATGTAATACCTGTGCCAACCTTTGAAATAAAAAAAGATTTTTCAGGATACATATTAGATCC
The DNA here is from genome assembly GCA_946493085.1 of uncultured Clostridiaceae bacterium. Taxonomy (GTDB): domain Bacteria; phylum Bacillota; class Clostridia; order TANB77; family CAG-508; genus UMGS1663. The sequence goes on along the minus strand of CAMMAC010000032.1, from coordinate 11,706 downwards.
TTTGCAGATTTTTAAGTCTAAAGGAAATGGACAAAAGCCATATATATCAGAAAAGTCCATTATTAGACCAACATTTAGCTATTTAGGAAATTTTACTATATCCGATACAGTATTTAGACAAATAGTAGAATATTTGGCTAAAAAAACACCGGGAATTGGAAGAGTAGTAAAGACAAGAGTAGAAAATTTAGGAGAGGGACCGTCTATCTATATGGAAGTAGTCCTTATTTATGGACATAATGTCATAAAAGTATTAAAAGAATTTAAAGAAAAGTGTGTAAAAGAAATAGAAAAACTAACCACGATGAATGTGCAAAAAATTACAGTAATTGCAAAATCAATAGAATTACCAAAAAAAGAAGAAAGGAAGAATTAAAATGTCATTTATTGTAGCAATGGATGGACCTTCTGGAACAGGAAAAGGAACCATTACAAAACAAATAGCCAAAGAAATGAAGTTAACCAATATTGATACAGGAGCAACGTATCGCTGTGTAGCATTAGCTGCTCTTAGGAACCATATTGGAATAGAAGAAGAGCAAAAAATTATAGATTTAGTAGATACTTTGTCCATTGATATGAAGCAAGAAGGAGGAAACACAGTTGTACTTTTAAATGGAGAAGATGTCAGCCAAGAAATTCGTGGAAAAGAAGTAACCAGTTTTGTACCACAAGTGTCAGCCATAAAAGAAGTAAGACTAAAAATGGTAGATTTGCAAAGAAAAATGGCAGAGGGAAAAGACGTCATCATGGAAGGAAGAGACATTACAACTTATGTTTTTCCTAAAGCAGATGTGAAAATTTATCTAGATGCTACAGCAGAAGAAAGAGCCAAAAGAAGGTATAAACAAAATAAAGAAAAAGGAATAGAAATGTCTTATGAAGAAGTAGTAGAGAGTATACAAAAAAGAGATAAAGCAGATAAAGAAAGAGAAATGGGAGCATTGATTATAGCACCAGATGCTGTTGTTATAGATACTACCAATTTAAGCATTAAAGAAGTAAAGCAAAAAGTAAAAGAAATTATCCAAAAGAAACAAAAAGAATTAAAGGTAAAAGAAATAGCCTATAAAGAAAGACCAAACACCAAGTGGAAATTATTCGAACAAAAAGTAATTAAGGCTTTTATGGGTGGTCTATATCGCATTTTTTATAGAGTAGAAATTAGAGGAGCGGAAAATGTAGCACAGGAAGGACCACTTATTATTTGTGCCAACCATATTAATTATTTAGATGCAGCAGCTATTGTTATTTTTACAAAAAGAAAAGTACGTTTTATTGCCAAAGAAGATTTGTATCGTATTCGAATTTTAAGTTGGTTAGGACATATTTTTGATGTGATACCGGTTAACCGAGGCACACAAGATATAGAATCTATGAAAAGATGTATGAAAGCGCTAAAAAATGGAGAAGTACTAGGTATTTTTCCAGAGGGAACAAGAAAAGGAATTGCAAAAGGTGGAAAAGCAAAAACAGGAGCTGCCTATATGGCACTTCGTACTGGAACAAAAGTAGTGCCGGTAGGAATTTCAGGTAGTTTTAAATTATTTACAAAAGTAGTAGTCAATTATGGAAAACCAATGGATTATACAGAATATACATCAAAATCACCAGAAAAAGAAGTATTAGAAAAAGTAGCAAATGAAATTATGGATCAAATTGTTATGTTGACAAATCAAGGAAATTCATGTATAATGCCAAAGGAAAAAAATAGCATTTCATAGAAAAAAATATACATAAGAAAAATAAGACGAAAAAGGGAGACAATGATAGTAAGGTGAAAAAGATGGAAGAAAAATCATTTCAAGAATTATATGCAGAAGAATCTGCAAAAGAAAATAAATTAGGAAAAACAGTTACTGGCAAGATAATTAGTATTACAAGACAAGGAGAAATTTTTGTAGATATTGGTTATAAAGCAGACGGTATTATTCCTAAAAAAGAGTATAGTAGCGATGAGAATGCAAATCCAGCGGATAGATGGAAAGTAGGAGATAGTATTACAGCAGATGTTGTAAAACAAAATGATGGTTTAGGAAATGTACTATTATCTTACCGTAGATATAAAAATAGAGAAAGTAAAAAAGAATTAGAAAAAAATGTCAAACAAAATACCATATTTGAAGAACCAATTATAGAAGCAAGTGAAAAAGGTTTTGTTGTAAAGATAGAAGATACAAGAGTATTTATCCCGCTTTCTTTATCTGGTATGCCTAGAGGAGAAGAGCCTAAAAATTATATAGGCAAAACAGTAAAATTTCGCATTACAGAATATTCTCCAAAAGAAAAGCGTGTGATAGGTTCTATCAAAAGCGTACAAGAGGAAGAAAAACAAGAAAAATTAAAGGAATTTTGGGAAAATGCAGAAATAGGAAAAAAATACAAAGGAACAGTAGTAGCCCTAAGTAGCTATGGAGCTTTTGTAGATTTAGGTGGTGTACAAGGACTATTACATGTATCAGAAATTTCATGGGTAAGAAATGTAAAACCAGAAGAAATATTAAAGCAAGGTCAAGAAATAGAAGTTACGATTATAGATTTAGATAAGGAAAATAAAAGAGTAAAACTAAGCTATGGAGAGAAGGGACCAAATCCTTGGAACCAAGTAGATAGTAAATATCATATAGGAGATATCGTAACAGTTAAAGTAAATAAAATGATGCCTTTTGGTGTATTTGTGGAGTTAGAACCAGGAATAGAAGGACTAATACATATTTCACAAATTTGCATGAGAAAAATTGCAAAACCAGAAGAAGAATTAAAAGTAGGGCAACATGTACATGCAAAAATTATAGAACTAGATAAGGAAAATCAAAGAATAGAACTTTCTATGAAAGATATAGAAGGAACCAGTGAGGAGTATAAAGAAGAAATAAAATAGGACATAATGTGTCCTATTTTACATGAAAGGGATGGAAAAAATGAAAAATGAAAATATAAGAAACATAGCAATTATCGCACACGTAGACCATGGAAAAACTACATTAGTAGACGCACTTTTAAGACAAAGTCATGTTTTTAGAGAGAATGAACAAGTAGCAGAAAGAGTAATGGATTCTAATGATTTGGAAAAAGAAAGAGGAATTACCATTCTTTCCAAAAATACATCTGTTATGTATAATGGAGTGAAAATTAATATTGTAGATACACCAGGTCATGCAGATTTTGGAGGAGAAGTAGAGCGTGTACTAAAAACAGTAGATGGCGTACTTTTATTAGTAGATGCTTTTGAAGGACCAATGCCACAAACAAGAGAAGTACTAAAAAAATCACTTGCTTTAAATTTAAAACCAATTGTTGTTATCAATAAAATTGATAGACCAGGCTCTAATCCAGCTAAAGTAGTGGATCAAGTATTGGAGTTATTCATTGAATTAAATGCTAACGATGACCAATTAGATTTCCCAGTAATTTATGCTTCAGCAAAAAATGGAATAGCAAAAATGAGCATGGAAGAAGAATCGGATAATATTACTTGCATTTTTGATACCATTATTGAGCATATACCTGCACCAGAGTGTGAAATAGAAGGACCAGCACAAATGCTAGTTTCTAATATCGATTATGATGATTACTTAGGTAGAATTGCGATAGGAAGAATTGAAAGAGGAACTGTCAAAAATGGAATGCCAGTAATCGTTTGTAAGCAAGATAAAAATGTACAAGGAAAAGTAGCAAAATTATTTACTTATCAAGGACTAAAAAGAGCAGAAGTAGAAGAAGATACAGCAGGAGATATTATTGCACTATCTGGTATTGCTGACATTGGAATTGGAGATACTATTTGCGACTTAAATCATCCAGAAAAAATTCCATTTGTAGATATAGACGAACCAACTGTATCTATGACATTTAGCGTAAATAATGGACCTTTTGCAGGAAAAGAAGGACAATTTATTACTTCACGCCATATTCGCGATAGATTATTCAAAGAATTAGAGAGAAATGTAAGTCTTCGTGTAAAGGAGACAGATTCCGCAGATAGTTTCGAGGTATGTGGACGTGGAGAATTACACTTATCTGTTTTAATTGAAACCATGAGAAGAGAAGGATTTGAACTTTTAGTTTCTCGTCCAAAAGTTATTTTTAAAGAAATAGATGGTGTAAAATGCGAGCCAATAGAAAGATTAGTAGTGAATGTACCAGATGACAGTATAGGAACTGTTATTGAAAAATTAGGAAGACGTAAAGCTGAAATGGTAAATATGGAACCAGCAGAGGAAGGACATACTAAAATAGAATTCAAAATACCAGCAAGAGGACTAATTGGTTATAGAACAGAATTCTTAACAGATACAAAAGGAACAGGAACAATGAATTCTATTTTTGATAGCTATGAGGCATATAAAGGAGATATTCAATCCAGAACAAGAGGTGTTTTAGTTGCTTTTGAACAAGGAACATCTGTTACTTATGGATTGTATAATGCACAAGAAAGAGGAGAGCTTTTAATTGGGGCAGGTGTAGATGTGTACGAAGGAATGATAGTAGGTATTAATTCTAGAAATGAAGATATTGCGATTAATGTATGTAAAGAAAAACATTTAACCAATACAAGAGCTTCTGGTTCAGATGATGCACTTCGTTTAGTGCCACCAATTCAAATGTCTTTGGAAAAAGCAATCGAATTTATTGCAGAAGATGAATTAGTAGAGGTAACACCTAAAAATATTCGTTTAAGAAAGAAAATTTTGGATACAAAAACAAGGGAAAGAGAAGCCAGAAGATAAGCATAGGTGAAAAACAATGCAAGCAATAGCAATATAAAATTTCAAGGAAAGACGATTATATAAGAAAAAAGAAGGACAAGAAATGAACAAGGAAGAATTAAGAAAAATAAAAGAAAAAGCATTAGAAGAACATATTCCTATTATTATGGATGAAACGCTAGCTGTGATGGAGCCTATCTTAAAAGAAAAAAAACCGGAAAAAATACTAGAAATAGGAACAGCAGTGGGCTATTCTGCAATATGCTTCTCAGAGTATCTTTCTGAAAAGGGAAAGATAGACACCATTGAAAGAGAAGAAGAAAGAGTAAAAGAAGCTTTAGAAAATATAAAAAAAGTAGAAGTAGAAGAAAAAATTCATATTTTACAAGGCGATGCCGTAGAAATTCTGCCAACATTAAAAGAAAAATATGATGTAGTTTTTATTGATGCGGCAAAGGGAAAATATCCTTTCTTTTTAGAACAATCGCTTAGATTACTAAAAGAAAATGGTATCATCTTTGCAGATAATATATTATATAAAGGATATGTAATGGGAGAATACCATAAACATAAGCAAAGAACAGCAGTTAGAAATTTAAGGGAATACATAAAAGCGGTTTGTGAGAATTCATCCTTAGAAACACAAATTTTAGAAGTGGGAGATGGACTTGCTATTTCTAAAAAGATTTCTTAAAATAAAAAAGTATAACCTTACTAGTATTAGAGTGGTTATACTTTTTTCGTATATATAAGTTAGAAGATTTTCATTTAAGCAATAGAGCTTTTTTCATTTTTTAAGGACTCTTTATTATTTTCTAATAATTCTTTTATAAAATTTATCTGTGTTTTAGATAAATTTTTAAGTCCAAAGGAACTAAGTAAATTTTGGATTTCTTGCATTTCGTTCCAATTTTCTTTTGTATTAGATAAACCTACTAAGTAATCTACAGAAGTATGGAATACTTCTGCTATTTTTGTAACAATTTCTAATCTAGGAATTCTCTCACTACTTAGGTAACGAGAAATAGTAACATTAGTAGTTCCAATTTTATTTGCAAGTTCAATTTGTGACATGTTATTTTCTTCCATTAATGCTTCTAATCTTTTGATAAATACTTCTTGCATAGTTATCTCCTCCTATTTATACAACTATTTCTATTATAATAGGGAAAAGTATGAAAAATAGAAAAAATTACCAAAATGATAAAAAAAGAGATGAAACTTATGAAAATATATAGTAACAATTTCCATGATAAAAATAAGAAAAAAGACTACAATTTGCAAAAAAAGTATGATACAATAATAAAAGCAGTAAAACAGGGAAGGGAATGTGATAAAATGATAAAATTACCAGAGTTATTAGCACCAGCGGGTTCTTTTGAAAAGGCTAAAATTGCTTTCTTATATGGAGCTGATGCAGTATATGCAGGTACATCATCTTTATCTTTACGTACAAGAGCAGAAATGGAAGATGATGATTTAGTAAAAACAATACAATATGCACACACAATAGGAAAAAAAGTGTATACAGCTATTAATATTTATGCATGGGATGAAAGTTATGAGGAAATAAAAAAGCAGGCTAGTATTTTAAATGAGCTAAAAGTGGATGGTATTATTGTAGCAGATGGAGGAGTTGTAGAAATATTAAAACAATATGCTCCAGATGTACCTATTCATATTAGTACACAGGCGAATACAGTAAGCTATCATTCTGCAAACTTCTGGTACCATAATGGAGCAAAAAGGGTTATTTTAGGAAGAGAAATGAATAAAAAACAAATAGCAGAATTAATGGAAAATAAACCTAAAGATTTAGAAGTAGAAATATTTGTACATGGAGCCATTTGTTTTGGCTACTCTGGAAGATGTTTTTTAAGTGATTTCTTAGCGGGAAGAAGTGCTAATTTGGGAGATTGTGCACAAAGTTGTAGATGGGCATATAATGTCTATGTGGAAGAAGCAAATAAACCGGGAAATTTAATGCCAGTAGAGCATGATGAAAAAGGAACTTATATATTTTCTTCAAAAGATTTATGTTTGATACAAGAAATTCCGGAGATTGTACAAATGGGAATAGATAGTTTAAAAATAGAAGGAAGATTAAAAACAGAATATTATTTAGCATCTGTGGTAAATGCATATCGAAATGCATTAGATGACTATCAAAAAGCACCAAAACAGTATGATGCAAGAAAATATCAAAAAGAATTAGAAAAAACAAAGACAAGAGGGCTTACTACTTTTTATTTTAATGATAGAAACAATAAAGATTTTCAAGAATACGAAGGAAAACAATATAATTCGGATTTTGAATTTGGGGCAAAGGTAGTTCAGTATAATGAAGATGGAAAAACCATAGTAGAAATAAAAAATAAATTAAAAGTGGGGGATACCTTAGAAATTATTGTGCCATATCAAATAGAGCCAGTAAGTTTTACAATAGAAAAACTTTGGGATATAGACACCCGGAGAAGAAATAGAACAAATTAATCCGGGAAAAGCGCAGCAAAAAGTAATAATGAAATTACCAATACTGGTAGAAAAAGGATGGGTAATTCGTAGAAAGAAATAGAAAAAATTTGTTGACAAAAGTTAAATAAAAGAATAGAATTATGTCATAAAAAATAGAGAAATACGAGGGGGAAAAAATAATGAGAAAAACAATAGCAGGAATATTATTAATCATTTTTTGCTTATCTATGATACTTCCTTTATGTGAGGTAAGAGCATTTAGTGGAGAATTAGATCCAGAAAATTATATAACATTGCCTAGTATGATTTATATAAGAGATGGAATAGGAACAGGTAGTATTAGCATTTCATCTAGTGCTAGTGGATATACATTATCTTACCAAAAAGTAGATATAGAAGATAGCACTTATAATGCTATACAAAGTAAATCAGAGGAATATCAGAATTATATTACAACTAGTAATCAAACTTTAAAAGAAAAAGAAGCTAATGTAAAAACATTACAAACAGAATATGAAAATTTACAAAGTAGTGGAACTGCTGATCCAGAAGAGATAACAGAAGCACAAACAAAATATGAAGAAGCTTATCAAGACTATAGTGATTATTATGATTCTGTAATTGAGACAAGCGAAAGTTTAAGAAACGAGGCTTATGCATTAGTACCTAACTATACAAATGCATGGACGACTACAACGAATGATTCTAATAATGTACAATTAGATTTTAAAAATTATTCTGGAAGAACTAATTTCGTTTTATGGGTAAGAATTACAAATGGAGACAATACCTATTATGATATGAATATTTATTCATCTAATATAGAAAATGAAGAAACAGTTACAATCAATAGAAGTTCGGCTAATATAGAGGTAGATGAAACTCTACAACTAACAGCTACATCTTCTACAGATGCCAATATTACATGGACAAGTAGTGATACATCTATTGCAACAGTAAGTGCAGATGGATTAGTAACAGGAATAAAAGAAGGAACAGTAGTAATTACAGCAAAAGGAAGTGAAAAAACCGCAACTTGTACGATAACAGTAAGAGCAAAAGGAGAAAATACAGATAATACTGACCCAGAAGGTGATTGGACAGATTTTTCCAATGCTAAAATAGAATTAAAAAAAGAAGGTGTGTCAGAAGCAAAGGTAGAAATTTCTAACGTAATACCAAAAGACAGAAGTTATTACTATGCATTTATTAGTTCTAATAATAGTAAACCAGATATAGCAAATGTAGATATTAGTCAAATAGGAGAAGTTGTTTCTTATAATGAGGAAACAAAGAAGTTCCAAATATTAGGACTAGAAAAATATGTAGAATTAAATCAAGAGATATATATTAGTATAGTAGAAGGAAATGAAAATGGTCAAAATGTTGTTTTATCTGGTCAAAAATTAGAAAGGTATGAAGAACCTAAATATAGCAATGCTTTTCATGCTACATTTATGACAAATACAGGTGATCAAATTGTAACAACCTTTACACATGCAGAAGAAAATGAAAGAAAATTACAAATTAAAGTAGGAAAAATAACAGATACATCTATTTTACAAAAAATAAAAAATCAAGATGCATCCGGATTTTCTGATTTATTATCTTTAGCAAAAAATAGTAACGATTCTATTTATAATGAAATAGTAGAAGCAGATAGAAATATATTCCTACAATATAATGCAGGAGATGTTGCTGCTGCAACAAATCAGAATGCGATTGATTTAAACGAGTTAGAAAATGAAGCTTATTACTTTTTATATGTAGAGACAGATGACGAAGATGGAAAATATATAACACAAGAGGCAGTTACTTTAGCACGAGCAGATGTACATGAAAATGGTAATTGGTATCTATTCTTCTATGGCTCTTCTGATTTTGAATGGGCAGACTTTGAAAATGTAAATGATAATGCAGATAAAGATAATACTACAGCACCAGGAACTTTACCACAAACAGGAATTAATACAGTAATATTTATTACAATAGGACTTGTAATCATAGCAATAGGAGCATTTTCTTATATACAATATAGAAGAAATAATTTTTAAAAATTATGAACTTTAGGGACATTCCTTAAAGTTCATTTTTTACGAAATTGTTTAATAAAGATTAAAAAAACAAGAAATTAGATTAATGCTAGTTTCTTGTTTTTATATATTCACAAGATAACATAAAGATTATAGAAAAATAAAATAAAAAGCAGGATAATAAAATCAATATTGACAGTTAACCAAAAAGGTAATATGAAATAAGATGGATAAAGTATAAAGTGAAAAAAATAGGAAAACATAAGAAAAAGAAGGAAAATGAAATATGAGAAATCAAAAAGGAATTACATTAGTAGCACTGGTAGTAACAATTATTGTATTAATTATACTAGCGGGGGTATCCGTAGCCTTAGTAGTAGGAGATAATGGTATTATCACACAGGCACAAAGAGCAGAGCAAGAAACTGCAAATGCAACAATAACGAGTGAAGAGCAAATGAATGCATTAGTGAATGAAATCAATCAAAATATATCTGAAAGTGGTGACTCAGGTGATACGGACGTTACAGTACCAATAAATCAATTACAACCAGGGGATTATATTAAATATAATAGTGGAACAAATGGAGAAATTCTATGTAGAGTATTGTATACGGCTGATTCAAAATATGGTTTTCAAATTATATCTGATAAAAATGTAGGAGAAAAAATAACATTAGGTGCACCTACATTTGAGGAAGCGAGAGCTAGCTATAATGGCTCTATAGAGAATTTTAATAATGCAGCAGAAAAATATATTAATTCTGAGTATGCCACAGATGCAAGATGTGTAGGGAGTATACCAACTGTAAGTAATGGAGTATTTACTGAAAAAGATTCAGGAGCAAAAACAACTGTAATATTGCCACCAAGTACGTGGAGTAGCTATACTAGGCCAAGCGGATGGACAAGTGATGATACAGGATGTTATGATACAGATACCAATTATACAACGGATCAAACACAAATGCAAAAATATAAAATATGGAATACGGGAGAGTATTATTGGATAGCATCTCGTGGAACAAGTTCAGATACAAATCTTTGTCGATTCTATGTATGTTTTGCATCAGGAGGAAGTCTAGCTATTAACTATATATTGGATATATCTAAAAGTGGAGAAGCAGATGGAGGACTTGATTCTGCATATGGACTTCGTCCTTGTATTCTCTTAAGGTCTGATGTTCAAATAACAGGAGGAGATGGAACGTCTCCAGATAAAGCATATGTGATAAAGTGAAAATCAAGAGACAATTAGCAATTATGGAAACAAATAACTACTAAAAAAAGAAATACAAAAAGTAATAGAGAATAAAAAAAGATATAATCCTTCTCATAAGAATAAATGAGGAGGATAAATTTATGCTAAAACAAAAGGACAAGCAAGAGGGAATCACTATGATAACATTAGCAGTAACCATCATTATATTAATTATCTTAGCAGGAGTTAGTTTGAATGCAACGATAGGAAATAATGGAATCATTACACAAGCACAAAAAGCAAGAGAAAATATAGAACTTGCAAGAAAAGAGGAAGAAGAACAGCTAAATAGTTTATATGAAGAATTGGCAAATGGAGGAGAAGGAATCTTTGATGATTCTATGGCAGATGCTATAGAAAAATTAGAAAATTTTAGAAAGATAATAGCAACGGCCATAACAAACGAAGGTGTTACCACAGTAGAGACGGATACGGCTGAGACAATGGCAGAAAATATTAGTAAGATATTACAAGAAAGAACAAAAGATGCAACAGCAACTACTAATGATATATTAGAAGGAAAAACAGCCTATGTAAACGGCAATAAATTGGTGGGGACAAACAAGGGCTATGATGCAGGCTATAATGACGGATATCAAGCAGGTATACAAAATAATGAAATACTATTTTGTACTTATTTTAATAGTGATGATACTGTAGGAAATATAAAAATAGTAAATACTGGTATGTATTTAGATACAGAAATATTATCCTCATCTGACAATGGAGGTTTTTATATAGCAAAAGCTGGTAAATATGGCATCTTTTTTGGAGATAGCTATAATAGGTTAGGCGAGTTAACTAGTGATAATATAGAATTATCTAAGATAGATACTTTTTCACAAACTGCACCTCCTAGTGGCATCTCAGGAAGTCGAAGAATAAGACAATATACTGTAGAGATAGAGGCACCAACAACGTTTACGTTAAACAATGTTTTAAGTCAATTTAATGCTGATTATTTTTTGATCATATATAAAATAGAATAAATGAAAGTTGCATAAATAATTTATAGGAGAATAAGTAAAGTTAAAGAGGAGAGCAGAATAGCTCTCCTAAATAGGCTTTAGATTACAAGAATTCTTTCATTTTTTCTATATTATTATTTTGAAAAGTAACAAATTCATGTAAAAGATTTTTTACAGGTTCGTCAGCACGAGGATTGTGATTAAGCGAGACTATCGTAAAAGTTGTGTAAATCGGATTTCCTTCCGATCGATAACTTGAA
>CAMMAC010000031.1 GCA_946493085.1 uncultured Clostridiaceae bacterium | reverse complement strand
TCTTTTTTTATTTTTTCTATTAAATTTATTTTTTCTTTTTCTAATTCCTTTTTTTCTTCTATTTTTTTTATTCCTTTTAATAATTCTATTTTTATTTCATCATTATTTATTTCTTGTTTTATTTTTTCTTCTTCTTGTTCTATTTCATATTGTTTGTCTCTGTGACATTCAAGCATTTTTTTCTCATTTTCTAAATTTTCTAATTCTTCTTTTACCATATTATATGGTCTACCTTGGGAGCGAGTTGTTCCTATTTCTTCTAATTGTTTTTTATTTAATTTTTCTATTGCCTTTTTATAGGAAATGTTGTCTTCTCCTGTTCCCGCTAGGTTTGCGATTTTTTGTACTAATATATTTTGCTCTTGCTTGTTAATTCTAACTTCTTGTTGCTCTGTTACCAAAGTATTTAAAAATGTTTCTTCCTCTATCTGCGTTTGTTCTGTGAAAAACCCACTTCCTGTATTTTTGTCTATTTTATATTCTTTGGTAATATCTTCTCCTGCACTATTATATAATTTAGGATTTTTTTTCCTAAAATCTCTATAGATTTCATAGGTTTGTCCATTATCTAATGTATAAGCTAATTTTCCAGAAAATTCTTCTGTATGCCATGGCTCATATTTTTCGTAATCTGAAATTTCTTTTCCTCTTTTATTTTTGGAAATTCCATAAAACATGGTAGTAATAAATTTTAAAAGAGTAGATTTTCCACTTTCATTTTCTCCTTGTATAATATTAATTCCTTCTTTTAATTCTATTTCTTTTTCTTGTAGATTACCAAAAGAATTTATTTTTATTTTTTCTATTTTCAATATAAGTACTCCTCTCTTGCTTAAGATAAAACATCTAATCCATATTCTAATGCTTTTTCTATGATTTCTTTATCTACATTTTCTTCTTTTAATTTTTTTAACATTTCTGTAATAAAAATACCTTTTAAAGTAATATCATTTGCCATTTCTTCTAAGGAATATTTTAAATTTGTTTTATTTTTTATTTTTATTATATTTTTATTTTCTATTTTTTTATATAAAGAATATGGATTAATTTCAAAATTTCTATTTCCGATTAAATTTATTTTATAATATTTATTTTCTTCTAAAGAAATAGTTTGAAAATATTCTAATAATTCTTCTAAGGTATTCCTTTCTGAAATATCTACATTTTTTTCTTCAAATTCTTTTTCATCTATGGGAATAAATTCTAATTCTACATTTTCTTTTGTGATATTTCCCACTACCACGCCATGTTTTCCTAACTCATCAAATCCCATAGAAATAGTAGAACCTGGATATACGATTTTTTGATTTTTATTTTCTAAATTGGATTTATGAATATGTCCTAATGCAATATAATCAAAGCCTAATTGTTCTAACTTTTTACTAGAAAGTGGATGATAGCTTTTAGGAGAAACCTTACTTCCGTCTAAGTTAGCATGAGTGACTAATATATTTATTTTTTCTGGATTTTCTATAGATATTTCTTCTACTTCTGAATTTGTACATTCAAAATCGGTAAAGCCAAAACCATAAATATCACATTCTGGCATTTCTATTTTTTCTACTTGTCCTCCAAAAATAGTTACATTTTTTGGCCATGAGAAAGTTGCATAATAGGAATTTTTTAAATAAGGATCATGATTTCCTGGTGTAATAAAAATATGGGTATCTGGAATTTGTTCCATTAAATTACTAATATAATTTATGGTACTTTCTCTTATATATTCTTGTTCATAAAAATCCCCTGCTATGAATAAATAAGGAATTTGATTTTCTTTTATATATTCTATGATTTTCTGAAAAGCTCTTCTCTGGTCTACTCTTCTTATTTCTCCTAAGTCTGCTCTGTTACTTAATAGAGTAAACGGCATATCAAAATGCATATCTGCTATATGTACAAATTTCATTTTTTTCTTCCTTCCTATGTGTTCTATTTCTATGATATTATACTTAAAAAAGAAAAAAAAGTCAATATTTCTTCAAACATTTGTTTATTTCTTCTCAAAAAAATTTCCCCTTCTTTCAAAGGGGATTTGTTTTAATCTTCATCCATTGGCCCAAATAGTTCATCAAATTTGGCCTCTAATTCTTTTTGAATATCTTCTGAAAAGATTTCTGTTTCTTCTTGTGGTAACATAGGTGCTTCTTCTACTGTATCTATTGTTTTTTCTGCATTTTGCTTTACCTCTATTTTTTCTTCTTTATTTTCTGGTTTTGTAGGAGTATCGTCCTCAAATAAGTCATCTAAGGATTCTACTTTTAAATTATCTACTTTCTTTTCGTTTTCTGGAACATAGGGATTATATGGATTATATTTTCTCCACTCTCCACGAATTCCTGCATCAAATTGATTATGATCCATTTTATGCATTTCTAGGTCACGTTTCATTCTTGGATGTTCAAAATAGTAATATTTTCTTGCTTTTACTGGCTTAATTCCTTTTTCATAGATAATACAAGTATCGTTGTCCATTCTTCTTAATTCATCTGGTGTCATTAATGCTCTTCCCATAATTTGTTCGGAATCGCTCACACCTTGTCTATGATATTGTTTATCTCGATTAATAGAATGGCTATCTCTAGAAATGGTTTTTTCTCCTAATGCTTTGGAAAAATATTCTACTGTTTTATAGGAGTTACTTCCTAGGAATACGTGGGTATCACAGTTACCCATAATAGTTTCATAAGATTTTTCATAAACTGCTTCTAATTGGTCTAAGTTTTGCAAAATAACACTAAATTGAATGCCTCTACTTCTAGATGTAGATATTTTCTTATCAAAATCCGGTATTCTACCAATGTTAGCAAACTCATCTAAGATAAAGAATACTGGTATTTTTAATTTGCCTCCATTTAGGTCTGCAAAATTGTATAATTGTTGTATCATTTGTGAGAAGAATATGGTAAGTAAGAAGTCGTAAGCTGTATGTGTATCGGATGAAATAACATAAACTGCTGTTTTTTTACTTCCAATATCTTCAAAATTAATCGTATCTGTAGAAGTTACTTCTGCAATTTCTTTGGAATCGAATTTTCCTAATTTAGATTGCAAAGAACTTAAGATAGAACCATAAGTTTTTTCTGGTGCTATTTCTATAGATTTATAATACATTCTTGCTGGATGGTCATAAGGTAGTTGATTAATTAATTCTGTTAAAAGGTTACTACCTCCATTTGTATTTGCTGCTCTTACCAATTCGGAACAGCTAGCTAAGTTTTGCTCTTCTTCTGGTCTAGTTGCTATTAAATAATAGATTAATGCTTTTAATAGCATTTCTGCCATATCATCCCAATATGGATCTGATTTACTTTCTGATGCCTGCCCTTTTACAACAGTGTTAGCAATAACGTCTACATCTAATTCGCTAGAAATATGCATTAATGGGTTATATCCATCACTGTTGGCTGGATTAACTAGGTTCAATACTTTAACATCATAGCCATGTGCTTTTAGGTATCCTGCCGTATCATCATATAATTCTCCTTTAGGATCTGTAAAAACGTAAGAACCTAACATTTGATAGGCATTTGGTTTTGAATAGGATGCAGATTTACCAGAACCTGATCCGTCCTACAATTAACGTATTAATATTTCCTCTTTTATCTATTGGCAAATAGTTGTCTTCTGCTAAGATTAAACCTTTATTTTTACTTAAGATTCTATATTGTTCCCCATGTTCGCACCAATCACTAGAACCGTGCTCTATGTCATGAAATTCGCTCTTTGGTTTGGATTTAATAAATCCTATAATAGAAAATATGATAAAAGCAATAGTAAAATAACCTAAGCAAGTAAAATAAGTTCCTATATATTCTGCGCCAAATACTTTTGTAATAGAGCTAAAACTTGCTATAGCAGAGCCAATATTCTCTATGAAAATATTCATATTAAATCTTCCTGATGTCATGGTAGCGTCCTGAATAGTTTGTGCCACAGGCGCAACAAGTACTATGGCTAATATAATCCATAGTACTGCTATTACAATCAAAAATTTTTTACTTTGTTTTAATACTCTTCTAAATTTTTCCATGGCGTTCCACCTTTTTTCTATCTTATGTGTATTTTTCTATCCAACTCTTTCATCTTCTTGTTGTGTTTTTCTTGTTCTTCTTGCTGGTTGTTTTTGTTTTGCATGTGTTTTTCTTCCTGCTCTTGCTTCTTTTAATTCTTGCATTTTTGTTTTATGAAACATGGTTACTTTATTTTCGTTTTCGTCTTGTAATTCCCCATTTTCTAGTAATTTACTTGTTTTTGTAGAAATCTCTTGTACATCTTGTCCCATTCTGATGGCAATCATCTTAGGGCCTTTTTTATAAACTGGTGCTTCTATCCCTCTTTCTGTTTCTACTGCTTGTATCCCTGCGATAACGATATTTGAATCCTCATTTGCTTGATTCATTCGACAAATTCCCCTTTCTAGCTATCCTCTTTCTTATCCCTTACTTCAAAGGCAAAATAGGATTTATATGGTTTTAATTTACACTTTCCTTTTATCTCATTTGTATTTTTATCATAATATAAAACTGGTTTTACTTCTTCTGTGGTTTCTGGGTCTATAATTGTAATTGGTCTCTTTAAATTTGGTGTATATTTAAAATCTTTATATTCTGTTTCTTTTTCAGAATATAAAGTATCAAACTTAATTGGTACAGGTTTTTTAGAAATTTTAATTTTGTCGTCTTCTAATAAACCCATGTTTACAACAACTTTTTCCTTTCCAAAAGATAAGATAACAAGTTGTTCTTCATACTCTGGCTCATCTATAAAAAATGTCTTTTTCTTCAGATTTCCGTTTAATTCTTCTGCAGAGATTAGACGTTCTACGGTGTATTTTGGATATTCGTCTAAATACTCTTTTGCAGTTTTATTCACTCTATATATAACTGTATTTACTCCTTGTGGATCTGTTATACTAAAGTGTTTACCTTGTATACTTTCCATTTTTTGCACCCCTTTTTCTATGAACCAATTGTACATAGTTTGTCTTTCGTTTATTCTCACTAAGCATTATTATACCGTGTTTTTACACAATTTGTCAATAGTTTTCTTGCATTTATGTCAACATTTTTGTTCTTGGTTCAAATTTTGATACTTCTTTTAATTTTTCATACAATGCTTTTTCTTCTTCTCCCATTTGTTTTGGCACTACAATTTTTACTTCTGCTACTAAATCTCCTCTTCCACCTTTTCCATCTTTATAGCCCTTTCCTGGGATTTTTACTTTTTCTCCACTTCCTATTCCTTGTGGCAAATAGACACTTGCTTCGTCTTCTATAGATGTTACTGTTACTTTTGTGCCTAATGCTGCTTCCCATGGTGTTAATAATACATCTGTATAAATATCATATCCTTTTAATTTGAATTTTGCACTATCTTGTATATGTATTTTTATGAGCAAATCTCCGTTTTTTCCGCCATTTTCTCCGGCTTTTCCTTGTCCAATTAGTCGTATTTTTTCGCCATCACGAATTCCTGCCGGTACTTTTACTCCAAATGTTTTCATTTTACCATCTACAGCTCTTAACGAAACTTTTTTTTGCATGCCATAATATGCTTCTTCAATGGAGACATCCATTTCTGTTTCTATATTTTCTCCTTTGGAAGGTGTTTTTCTTTTTTTATTAGGAATTTCTCCCTCTTTTTTATCATTGGCATGTCCAAATAAAATTCCTAAAAAATCATTTTTCTGTGTATTATTTTTTCTCTGTTCTTTTTCTCTTTTTCTTCCTACATGAGAATACCAAATTCTATCGTATTTTCGTTTTTCAGTTGTGTTTGTTAATATGCGATAAGCTTCATTAATATCCTTAAACCTCTCTTCTGCACTACTATCGGTATTCACATCAGGATGATATTTTTTTGCTTGCTCGCGAAAAGCTATCTTTATTTTCTCTATATTTACTTTATTATTTTCTAATCCTAATATTTTATAATAATCCTTGAAAATCATTTAACATCCTCCCAAATTCATGGTGGTCTCATTATATCACAAGATGAGGAGGTTTTAAAGGATTTTTTTGTGATTTACTTATATTTTTCGTAAAAAATTTTTAAGCTTGTAACTTTATGTAAAATATGGTATGCTAGTTTTGTTACATATTGTACCCAATGGGAACTTTTTTACAATTCTCGGAGGGTATACCTCCGAGTAGTACAAGGAGGTAATTATGACATTACGCGAAGAATTGCAGGAGAAAACTAAAAAGGCTCAAACGGATCCTTGGGAAACAGCTCACATGAAGGAATTTGCCACTTTTCTCAAATCTAAGTGTTTCAAAGCCGCTGAAGAGGGAAAATCTAGAATTTGTTTGGATGAATATTGTTTTCCTGTATTACTCAGATCATTTACATTGGAAGATGTGCAGGAATTTGCAAAACGAAATGACCTGAATTATGAGGAAGAGGGCGAACACGAGGCAGTTCTTTCCTGGGATGACTGAGCGTAAAATGCCCCTCTCACCGTTTTAATATTTTTGCGGTGAGGGGGCATTTTTTATTTCTGCTTTTCTGTCCCATAAATATCAGGGATAAGTGAGACATGTCTCAAAAATGTCAGGGTTTAGTGGGACATAGATAATGTTATTAATTTATCCAATAATTCTGTGTAAGGCATATCTACAGCTTCCCATAATTTTGGATACATGCTAATGTTGGTAAATCCCGGCATGGTATTAATTTCATTAATATAAATTTGTTCTGTTTGTTTTTCCACAAAGAAGTCTACTCTTGCAAGTCCTGTGCCATCTACAGCTTTAAATGCTTTTACTGCCAATTCTCTTATTGTTTGTGCAATTGAACGTGGCAATTTTGCTGGAATAACGGTAACGGATTCTTCATTTTTATATTTGGAATCGAAGCTATAAAATTCTTCTGCTGATAATATTTCTCCTACGCAAGCTGCCTCTACTTGCTCATTTCCTAAAACGGCACATTCTATTTCTCTTGCCTCTATTCCCTGCTCTATTAATATTTTTCTATCATATTTTGCCGCTTCTTCTATGGCTTCTATTAATTCCTCTCTTTGTTTTACTTTTGTAATTCCCACGGAAGAGCCTGAATTAGATGGTTTTACAAAAACAGGATAAGTTAGTTTTTGCTCTATTTTTTCTATTAGTTCTTCGGCATTGCATGGTTTTTCTGAAAAATCTTTTTCTACGTAGTAATATTGTTCTTTTTCTTTCTTTAGGTAAACATACTCTACTTGTTTGATACCTGCTCTATCGAATAATATTTTTGTATAAGCTTTATCCATAGACACGCTAGAAGCTACTACTCTACATCCTACATAAGGGATTTTTAATAATTCTAAAAATCCTTGTATCGTACCATCTTCCCCATATAATCCATGTAATACTGGAAATACACATTCCATTTGTTTTAATACTTCTACAATATTCTCTATTTTTTGTATATGAGTAATTTCTTCTCCCACTTCTGGAACTACAATTTCTGGTAATGGTTTTGTATAGTGATACCATTCGCCTTCTTTATCTATATAGATGGGATAGATGTCGTATTTATCTTTATTCAAATGTTTTAAAACAGACATTCCTGACACAATGGATACATCATGTTCGGTAGACATTCCACCAAAAATAACGGCTAATTTTATTCTTTCCATTTTGTTTTTTGCTCCTTTCTTTCCACATATGGTTTACAAGTTGTGGATAATTTCATCGAAATGCATCGCATTGGATGCTTTAAAAAGTATAACATCATTTTCTTTTAGTATTCTTTTTAGATACCCTGCTGCTTCTTCATTACTCTCGCACATTTTTATATTTTCTTCTTGCATTCCTTGTTTTTGTGCTTCTCTTGCGATTTCTTTCGCCTCCGTTCCTACGGTTACTAAGGTATCTATGTTTTCTTTTGCCACAATATCTCCTACTTTTCTATGTAGCTCTTTTGCATAATCTCCTAATTCTAGCATATCTCCTAATACAGCGATTTTTCTTTTATCTTTGATTTTTCCTAAATACTCAATTGCTGCTCTCATGGAGTCTAAATTCGCATTATAGCAATCATTAATAATGGTGGTTCCATTCTCTTTTTTGGTAATATCCATTCTTTTTTTCGTTAGTTCAAAAGATTGGATACCTTCTTGTATTTTTTCCATTGGAATTTCAAAGATTTCTCCTACGGCAATGGCACATAAACTATTTTGGATAAAGTGGTTCCCTCCTACTGGTACAACAATTTTTCCTACTTTTTCACCTTTTCTATACAATACATATTCACTTCTGTCTTCGTAGGATTCTATCTCTTTTGCCATATAATCTCTTTCTTGCTCTATTCCATAAGTGATAATGTGGTAACTATTTTTATTTTTTTCATACCAATCTTGTAACAAATCGTTATCTTTATTAATGACTACGGTTCCATTTGGGCTTAAGCCTTCTAATATTTCCATTTTGGCTTTTAAAATATTTTCTCTGGAACCTAAAATTCCGATATGTGCTGTTCCAATATTAGTAATCACTGCTACATCTGGCTTAGCAATATTGGTTAAATAGGATATTTCTCCAAAGTGATTCATTCCCATTTCTACTACGGCTGCTTGCTGTTCTTTTAAGGATAAAATGGTTAGTGGTAATCCTATTTGATTATTATAATTTCCCTGTGTTTTTAATGTATCATATTTTCTATTCATTACACTGGCTACCATATCTTTTGTGCTTGTTTTTCCTACACTTCCGGTGATGGCTATGAATGGAATATGGTACAAACTCCTTTTATATTTTGCCATTTTTCCCATGGCTTCTACTACGTTTTTTACCTGAATGATAATTTTTTCTGGATAGGCTTTTCTTTCTTCTTCTGAAATTTCGGTGTCTTGCACAATCACACCTTTTGCCCCTTTATCTAGTGCTTCTTTCCAATAGATACCTCCATTTATGCTTTCTCCTTTAATACCTAAATACATTTCTCCTCGTTCTATGGTCCTGGTATCTCTAGAAAAATTCTCACAAACCTCCTCTTCGTTTCCTTGTAATAAAGTTCCATTTGTTACTTTAATCATATCTTTTACTTTTAAATAATGATTCTCTTGCATCCTATTCCTCCGTTTTATTTACTTTATGTTTTTTTCACAAATATATTCCTATTTGTTTTTTTGATTATATGCTTTTCTTTTGTTTTTTGCAACCTTCCTACTCTCTATTTTTTGTTCTGACAAAAATTTATCCTCCCTGTTTTTATTACAGAGAAGATTCTATCGTTTATTTATTTTTCTTTTTAATGATAACTTATTTCCATAATCTTTAACTTACTCTAACATATAGGCTGTATCTGGACTTGTTCCATCTCCTCCTGTTAGTTTAATATCATTCCTTAGAAGAATACATGGACGAAAACCATATTCTAATTTTACTCCTCCTACACCGAAATTGCGAATCTACAGTGCAAAGCGCACCACTCCAACCAGTATCCGTATTCACTCCATTTATACGGAAGTGACAACTTCCTGGTAATTCTAGTATTATACGAGAAGCTAACCAATATTTCTCTTTTGTATCCCATATTCCTAAATCTATCATTTGTGCTTGATCTATTGTATAATTTGTGTCTGCTTGCTTACAATCTATACTCCTACTTCCATTGTATTCAAATTGCATTGTAAATGGTCCTTCCATCTCTGAATTTTTATCAGCAAACACTCCATTTTCTACCGTTGGTATACTACCTACACATCTTGCATCTGTAGCATAATTTGTATTTATATATACTTCTGCTTCATTATTTAGTGTTTCTATTGCATTATTATAACTATTTTTTCCTTCTTCCCAAGTAGTTCCCCCTAAAGTCACTGATTTTACATTTTTATCCGATATAATTTGTACCCCATATCCTGAGCTTGCTGGATATAATACTCTACATAGAATTTCTCCATTTGTTCCACTATTGTATTTCACATAATCCCCTTCTTTTAATTTTAGTATATCTGAATTTTCTGTATTTCCTTCTTTTCTTGTTCCAACAATTAATTCTCCTTTTACCCATGCCGTTTTCCCCTCTGTTATATCTTCTGCCGTAGCTGTTGCATTTTTCGTTTTCTCTTCTATAATTTTCCCTATATTTTCCGCCATTATCTCTGCCGTAGCTGTTTCTGCAGTTTGTACTCCTTCGTTCGTTATAGCTGTTGCTATTATTTTTCTAAAATTTTTTAGTTTTTCTATTGCATCTGCCATAGAATCATCAAAAATTCCTTCTCCTCCGTTTATTAATTCTTCATACAAATTATTTAATTGTTCTTCTTCCTTTACTTTAGCAATTTCTATATTCTCTCTTGCTTTTTGCGCTTGTGTAATAATTCCATTCTCTCCTACTGTTGCATTTAGACTGACTCCTGCCAAAATAATTAATACTATAATTGTTACTGCTAAAGTTATCATCGTAATTCCTTTCTCTTCGTTCTTTTGTTTTGGCATAATTTTATCCTCCTTGATTTTTCTCGTTTCAAAGAGGATTATATCTTTTCTTTATTTTTTCTCACATTTATATTTTGTTTTTTAGTAGTCACTTATTTCCATAATTTTCGACTTTTTTCTCCTCATGTCTCACTTAACCCTAACTTGATTGAGACATTGAATATCATTCACGTAAAACTTAAGTATTACCTTAATATTTTATATATAATTTATAAACTAACTGTCAAAAAACATAAACAAAGAATAAAAAGAAGAGAAAATTTTAACTTGAAAAATCCTCTCTTCTTTTTTTGCTAAAAATCTTCGTCCCTGTTGACATTCCCGATTGACAGACTTTCTGACGCAACTATTTTTCTACACTTCTATTCGCAATTTCTATTGCTTTGGAAACGATATTTCCACAGGTTTGTGAGGATACATTTCCCCATCCTCCGTCTCGTTTCACTACTTCATACACGCCCAATTCTTTTGCAATTTCCTCTTTTAAATTTTCAGACATAATATTATGTTTGTTTCCAGACATAGTATTTACCTCCTCATTTACGAAGAACTTTTCTTTTTTTAATTTTTATTTGTATGCTTACTTAAGCGGTGACAACTTTGTTTAGAATTGTTCTTCTATTTTTAGTATGGTTTTCTTCGTAGAAAATATGTTGGCAATTTTTTTCTACATGGTAAGTGTGCCATTTGGCGTATCTTTTATTACTAAAATATCTTCTTCTTTTCCTGTTTCGCAGTTAATATATACTAAAAATTCTGTATCATCTACTTTTCCCTTAAATTCCCAACAAAAGATTTCTGTTTGAAATTCTGTAGGTATTACTGCTAAACTCTCTGCCGTAATTTCTAAGGTAGAGTTTAAATTTTGTTTTGCCTGCTCTTTACTAATTTTTATATCTGCCAAAGACCTTTCTGTGTGATTATTTAAATATCCTGTTGTTTCTATTCCAATGACTTCTCCTGTATCTAAGGCTATTTTTAATTTGATTAAATCTGAATACATAACTACGGTTCCGTTTTGTGTTTGTTGCTCATAAGCATAGTTGATAGTAACTATTCCTTCTTGTTTTAAATAGTAGGTTGCTTTCATATTAGGATATCCTTTTTGTGTCAAAAACTCTTCTCCTATTTCATTAGCTCTTTCTTGAGAAATAGTTTCCGCTTCTACGGTTCTATTGTAATTCATAAATACGACATGTCCACCTTTTTGTGTAATAGATATCGTTGCTCTATTGTCTTCGTCTTTTTCACTATTTAATTGCACGCTAAAGTCAAAACATGGCATATCTGTATTGGCAGATAATCCAGTGGATTCTATTTGTTTGATTTTATCCTGTCCTATAAACTGTATCGCTACTTGTTTTGCCTGTTCTTCGTTTATGTCTTCTCCAGTTAATCCTTTTTTTTCTGTAGAAGTTAAGTGTTCTGAGTAAGCTCCATCATAAATTAGTCCAGAATATTCATGAAAGTTTTCTTCTAAACTACTAAAGCTATCTTGTGATATATTGCTTACTTCTGTGGCAAATACGCTACTTCCTTTTTTGGCTAATTCTCCCCACTTAATTCTTCCATCATTCATATCTGTTGACAATTGATTTAGTGTATTTTCTAATTCTACGCTATAATCATGTAGTTCTTTTAAATTATCTAAATCTTCTTGTGTTAATGGTTCGTTATAGATATTTTTTCTGGAAAGTGTGAAACTATAATCACTTACTTGATTTAAAAATTTATTAGTATTGGCTAGTTCTTGTGAGCCAATTGGCAATCTTGCCAAATAACTCTGTGCTAAGTTTGCTTCTCTCCATACATGTGTTAAGGTTTCTGCTCCATGCTCTGGCGTACTAGAAATTAAAGATTTTGCCAAATATGTCTCCACATTTTGTACATAATCCACTAATTCATAAAATGCCATATTATATTCATTTTCGGATAGTTGCCTATAATCTCTTTCTCTTTTATACGTATAAATTCCTAAGGCTGCAATAACCGCAACTAACACTACCACTAATGTTAGCATATGTCTATCTTTTAATCGATTTTTCCAATCATATACTTTTTCTCTAATTTTTCCCATTTTCTCTCCTACTTTCTTTTTATTTATTTACAAAAACGATGTTTTCCTATCGTCTTGATAACCGGTCTTGACCAAATCCATTTATTAGTGGCAGTATCTGGATTAAAATAATAAATGGCTCCTCCTGTCGGATCCCATCCATTTAGCGCGTCTTGCGCTGCTTTTAAAACGGTAGAGCCTTCTGCTATAGGTACATTAATTTGCCCATCTGCTACGGCTGTAAATGCTCCTGATTGATAGATGACGCCGGCTATTGTATTAGGAAATTGCGAACTCTTTACACGGTTTAAGATAACAGCTCCTACTGCTACTTGTCCTTCATAGGGTTCTCCTCTAGCTTCTCCATTAATCGCTCTTGCCATTAATTGCAAATCTGATGCACTGCTAGATTGCGATGCTGCTTGTACACCTCCTGCATTCTCTTGTTGTAGCCAATAAATTCCTAGTCCTAACATTACTATTCCTATCACTACGATAAAGGTAATTTTCCTTTTCAAAATGTTACCTCCTTTTTCTCTTTTTTCCTTTAAGACTATTTTGCATCTTTTTTTAGTTTTTATACGCTTTTCTTTGCATTGTTTTCAAAAATTTTCTGATGATTTTCTTAATTTTTTGTTTTTTCTCATTTTTTATGCTACAATGTTTCTATCAAAATTGTGAGGGGATTGAATTATTGATGAAAAGAATTTTAATTTTTTATGCTAGCTATGGAGGTGGGCATTTATCTGCTGCAAAATCTATTAAACAATATATAGAAGACCATTATACAGATGTTACAATAGAAATGTTGGATTGCGTAGAATATATTAGTCAATCTTTAAATTCCATTACAACTGCTGCTTACAGAGGAATGGCTAAAAAAGCCCCATGGGCATGGGAAAAGGTATATACAAATTCTAGCAAAGGAATGCTTTCTAAAGTAAGCTCTACTTCTAATAAAATTATGGCTGTGAAAATAGGGAAGTTATTCCGTAGTTTTTCACCAGACATCGTCATTTCTACACATCCTTTTGGTTCTCAAATGACGAGTTATTTGAAAAAGAAACAAAAAACAAATTGTATTTTGGCCACAGTTATGACGGATTTTGCCCCTCATGACCAATGGCTAATTGGAAAAGAACATGTGAATTTCTTTTTTGTTTCCAACGAAGTGATGAAACAGCAGATGATTGCTTCTGGTGTGGATGCTGATTCTATTGTTGTGAGTGGAATACCTATTTCTAAACGTTTTTGTGCTACTTATGATAGAGCAGAAATTTTGCAAAGCTTTGGCTTAAAGGAAAATAAGAAAACCGCTCTTTTCTTTGGTGGAGGAGAATTTGGGTTAGGAAAAGAAAAAACGATTAATGTTTTAAAAGCTCTTTGCACAATTTCTTATCCTGTTCAAGTAGTTGCTATTGCTGGAAAAAATGAAAAAATGAAAAAGGCTTTTGAGGATATTGTGGCAGAAACTAACAAGCAAGATAGTGTGAAAGTTTTACCTTTTACAGATAAAGTACCTGAACTCATGTCTATTTCTGACTTTGTCATTACGAAACCTGGCGGTCTTACTTCTAGTGAAAGTTTAGCTTCTTCTTTGCCAATTGTGGTGATTAACCCTATCCCTGGTCAAGAAGAAGAGAATGCAGAATTTCTAGTTCAGTCTGGCGCTGCTATTTGGTTAAAACAAGAAGATGACCCGCAAAAAATATTTTCTGAATTATTAAATGATGCGGAAAAATTACTTATGATGAAAGAAAACGCAAAAAAAATTGCAAAGAAAAATGCTAGCAAAGATATTTGTGAAATTTTATTATCTGATGTAATAAGAAAGGATGTGCAAAAAAATGACTAGTAAACAACGTGCTTATTTACGAAGTCTTGCTTCTCGCTTAGATGCTATTTTCCAAATTGGAAAGAGTGGCATCACAGATGTATTTGTAGAACAAATTAATGATGCATTAGAAGCAAGAGAATTAATTAAAATATCTGTTTTAGAGTCCGCTCCTGATAATACAAGAAATTTGGGAGAGGAAATTGCAGAAAAAACGAATGCTATATTAGTACAAACGATGGGCAATAAGATTACATTATACCGCGCACGTAAGAAAAATAGCAAAATCGTTCTTCCTTAAATATAAAACCCTTAAAGCTTGGTTTATCCTTTGCTTTAGGGGCTTTTATTATGATTGATTTTACTGTGTATTATAATATATCTCTAATAAAAATAGCATTTCCTTCTTCATCATAAATACGCAAATTAGGGAAGATTTTTTCCATTCTGTTATTGCTAAAAAGTCTTTCGTTCATTTTTGTTGATTTCTCTTCCTCTACATAAATTCCATTTTTATTTTCATACGCTGTATAAGCTCTTTTCGTATAACCATTAATTGCCCATACCGTTAACATAGCATTAATGACAAAAAATGTATATAAGGCTATTTCTAATTTTTTCTTTGTGCTTCCTTTTATTTTTTGGACTTGCTTATCTATCCACGGTTTAAAAACTTTTATTAGTATAACGGCTAGTAATCCCCAAAAAACACTATAGATTAGACTTACTCTTCCGTTTAAATGATATTTGGTATAGGAATAATCCCAAAATCGATTACCATATAAGGCTTCTAAACCATAACTTAATACATATTCTATTATCGTTCCTAAAAATGCTCCTAGCACAAATAATTTCGTTTTACTATCTTGATATCTTGTGAGTAGTAGAATAAAGATAACAGCCCCTACTCCATAAATAGGACAAAACGGTCCTATTACTAATCCTTTTCTACTCTCCCACTTTCCCATTGTAAGATAACCATATACGGTTTCTAATATTAAACCTAATATGCTAAATATCAAAAAATACCAAATTATCATATGATAATCTACACTATTTTTTTGTTTTAGTTCGTTTTTTTCCACTTTCGTTGGCTCTCCTTTCTCAAGACACCAATTTTGCTTCATCTTTTTCTATAGTATCCATTATAGCGTACTTTTATGTGTTTTTCTATGTTTTTTTATTTTTTTTACTGTTTTTATGTCAATAATTTTTGAATATTTCACTAAAAAATAGCTTTATTTTATTAGCAAA
>CAMMAC010000030.1 GCA_946493085.1 uncultured Clostridiaceae bacterium | reverse complement strand
TTTTAATCTCTCAAACTCTGGTCTATAATTACCAGTTTTAGCACTTATTCCAGCATCTTCATAATAATCTACTATCTCATACCCCTTAAACTTACAAAAAGTTTCTAATCTTTCTCTTTGTTCTGGTAAACTAAAACCCTCACGGGCTTGATCTTCTGTTGATACTCTCATATATAACCCACATTTTTTCTTCTCATCACTCAATTTTCAAACCTCCTAACAAAAAAGAGACATCATAGTACACGAGTACAGCTGACATCTCTTAAAATCTCTTTATTGTAAAGTAAAATACAATATAATTGTAATATAATATAAAATTTTCAAAGTACTCGTAATTGTATAGTTCTTTACGCACAACTATACATAATCAATTGCCTATATTATATCACGATTTAAAGAAATGTCAATTATTTACAATTATATGTTTTTCAAATATTCTTCTAACTCTGATAGTTTAATCTTCTTAGTCAAATTTGAGATATACACATCATTTGAATAATTAAAAACTAAAAAAGTAATATTTTTAATAATAACTCTATGTGGTTCAATATATGTAAGATTAGTTTTTTCTAATTTTCTTATGCTGCCATTGATAAAAGTAGGAGAAACTTTAGAAAATTCACATATAAATTCAATTCTCTGTTTTAGACATTCCTCAAATTCTAGTTCTTGCTTAATTATTTTCATTTTCCTACACCATCCTTTCATTTGGATGATTTTAATATTGTTTTAGGCAACAAAAAAATCAACCAGATTTTATTTTCTGATTGATTTTGTATCAATTCTGTTCTATTAGTTCGAACAGAAACGTCATTGGTGCGGATGAGAGGACTTGAACCCCCACCCTTTCGGACTAGATCCTAAGTCTAGCGCGTCTGCCAGTTTCGCCACATCCGCATATTTGATTGACACCAATTATAATAACACATATTATAGATTGTTGTCAATACATTTTTTCAATTTTTTTAAGAAAGCATTGCCATAATATCTTCTTTGGATTGCACTCCTACACTAGAGCGAACTGCTTTTCCTTGTTTAAATACAATAAATGTTGGAATGCTCATTACACCATATTTAGTGGCCAAACTTGTATTTTGGTCAATGTCTACCTTTCCTACTTTTACCTTTTCTCCTACTTCTTTTGCTATTTCGTCTACTACTGGAGCCATCATTTTACAAGGCCCACACCACGTTGCCCAAAAGTCTACTAATACTGGTACTTCTGACTGCAATACCTCTTTTTCAAAATTTTCCTCTGTTAAATGTAATACTTCCATTTTTTATCCTCCCTCATTTTTATCATTATATACTTATTTTATTTTTTCTATGCCTTCCTTTAATTGTTCTTCTGTTATCAATCCATAATGAATATCTTCTAAATTCCCATCTTTATCAATAAATATGGTATTCGGATATCCTGTTAATTGATAACTATAAATCAAATTGAATTCTTTATCAAAATAGATAGGAAAACTATATCCTTGCCCATTACGATATGCTATACCATTTTCTACACTTTCGGTTCCTCCATCCAATACATTAACCATTAAAAAGTGTACATTATCTTTATTTTCTTGATATAATTTATCAAAATATGGCATTTCCTCTTTGCAATAGCCACACCATGTTGTCCATACATTTATGACAATTCCTTTTCCTGCAAAATCTGACAAATGCAAAGCATTTCCCTGTTCATCATATATCGTAAAATTTTTTGCCTGTTTTTTATTGGTGTTTCCTTCTTGTATATTTTCTTCTACATTTGTCTTCTTTGCTTGCTGATTAGTGTAGTCTTCCCTCAAATTTTGATATAGGATACTGCAAATTAATAATAACACAATAAATCCTATAATAGCAAGAACCCACTTCATTTTTTTCATTTATTTTTTCCTCCATGTATATTTATTTTTTCTACGCTAAAAACTTCAAAAATGCGTCTAAATAGCCTGTCATCATTAATATTCCTATTATCACTAAAAATACTCCTGCTATCTTTTCTATCCAGTTATAATGCTGTTTTATCCATTGGAATGTATTCTTTAGCTTTTCTATTAGTAAACTACTAATGATAAAGGGAATTCCTAACCCTAAAGAAAAACAAATAAGTAGACCAATTCCTTCCCATACATGCTCTGCTGTAGCAGCCATAAGCAATGCACTTCCTAGAAAAGCACCTACGCAAGGAGTCCAGCTCACAGCAAAAATAATTCCAAATAAAATAGCTTGCATGAAGTGTAGATTTTGTGGCTCTACTTTCCAATCTTTTTTTCCAATATTGGGTAGTTTTATCATTTGCATAAAGCTAAGCCCAAATAAAATAATGATAATGCCAAATACGATATTGACAATGCTTTTATATTCTTTTAAAAAGATGCCTAAACTACCTGCAAACACTCCTAATATCACAAAAACAATGGTAAATCCTAATACAAATCCCAAACTATTTTTGAATGCTTTTCCTTTTGTGTTTTGTTCTTCCTGTCCTATAAAATAGGAAATATAAATAGGTAGCATTGGTAATACACAGGGGGAAATAAAACTAATGATTCCCTCTAAAAAAGTAATGAAATAAGCCATTTCTTTTCTCCTTGTTATCTCTCGTTTTACACTTTTTTTGATAGCATTATCTTTCTAACTTTTTGATTTTCTTACTCTATCTATTACAGATAAACCAGCCTTAGTGCCTTCATATACTGCTTTGGAAATTTGCAAAATTCCTCCTGTACAATCTCCACAGGCAAATAATCCGAGGTACGGTTGTTTCCATATTTTCTTTTACAATAATTTCGTTTCTTTCACTGATTCTTGCGCCTATCTTTCTTGCTAAATCGCTACTAGAAGCTGTTCCCAAAGCAATAAAAACTCCATCTAAATCTTGTGTTGTTTCATCTTCAAAAGTAACTCCTTCTACTTTTTCCATACCTCTTACTTCTCTAATTTTCTTTTCGTTGATAGGAACTTCTATACTTCTATTTTCTTTCAATTCTTCTCCATTTGTTAACAGCGTTACAGATTTTGCTACTGGCTTTAATGCTTCTAATTCATGTAATGCATAATCTCCATTACCTACTACTGCCACTTCTTTTCCACGATAGAAAAATGCATCACAAGTAGCACAATAACTAACGCCTTTTCCTTCTAATTCTTTTATTCCTTTTGCTTTTAGCGTATTTCTTGTCATACCAGTAGCCAAAATAACATTACTTGCCTCATAAATACGGTTTACAGTTTCTACTACAAAATTTTCTTCAAAATTAATAGCTAATACTTCTTCTTTTACAATTTCTACACCTAATCTTTTAGCTTGTTTTTCTCCTGCCTCTTGTAATTTTTCGCCTTCTACAGGCTGTGCAAAACCATAATAATTTTCTATTTTTTTCACTTTTTTTAGTATTCCTGCATCTTTCGAAATGATTAAAGTGCTTAAATTAGCTCTCTTCGTATATAAACTGGCTGAAATGCCTGCAGGTCCGCTTCCTATAATAATGACATCATATTTCATATTTTTTCACTCCTTCCCCTTAGCATTTTTCCTACCTTTTTATTTTATGAATCTGCGGCACTATCTATGACATCTTGCAATGTGCAGAATGTGTATCCATTTTGTCTTAAATATTGAATGATATCTGGCAAACTTTCATAAGTTAAAATTTTATTATTGGCATCATGCATTAAAATAACTACACTATTTTTTGTTCCCATGGTAGTAATCACATTTTGTAGTAACTCTTCTTTTGTTTTTGCTCCTTCTGCATCTCTGGACAAACTGTTCCAATCTAAAGAAGCAATTCCATTTTGATGTAATAACGCTAACGCTTCATTTTTTATACTACTATAATAGCCACCTTTGGAACCTCCTGGAAAACGAAATACACGGCAATAATAATTTTGATTTCCAATAGCATCTCTAATTACTTGCTGTGTATAATTATATTCTTCCAAAACAGCTTGTGGACTACTATAAATCTGTTTATATACATGTGTTTTTCCATGGTTAGCTATAAAATGCCCTTCTTCATAGGCTCTTTTTACTAATTCTGGATTAGCTACCACTCTATCTCCTAGTACAAAAAAAGTTGCCTTAATATTTTCTTGTTTTAGTAAATCTAAAATAAATGGTGTCACTGCTTTGGATGGTCCATCATCAAAAGTAAGAAATACTCTTTTAGTATCAGAGGTATAAATATTTTCTACTGCTTGTATTTGTTCTTGTGATAAAGGTCCTTCTTTTTTTGCTTTTTCTTCTTGTTCTTTTGCCTCTTGTTTTAGCCTCTCCTCTTCTATGCTTTTTGCTATTACTTCCAATTGTTTTGCATAATTTTCGTTTTGCACAGCAATAGCACATCTTATGCCTGCAAAGATGGTGAGAAAAACAATGATAATCAAGAAAACACAAATAGCAATTCGGTCTACTCTTATTCTTTTTGTTCCTATTTTTTCGATATCATATAACATTTTTCTTCCTTTTCCTTCTTTTTTCTCCTCTTATTATATCCATATTCTTTATTTTCATTATTTTCTTTTCCACTTTTTTAATAACTCTTTTGTTTCTTTATCTACACGATACGATTCTATTATTTTTTGAATAGCTTTATTATGTGTAGTGGCATCTAATTGATTGTTTTGTAATACTTTTTTCGTTTTTTCTGGAAATTTTATAAAACAAATAGAAATTCCCCATGCTACTGCCATTTTCACATAATAGCCATCGTGCTGGATAGATGAATAAATTTCTAACACTCTATCTATATATTCTTCTGTGATATAAAAATCTAATAGCATTACTACTGCAAAACGAATTTCAAATTCTTTATTAGATTTCCAATATTTTTCCAAAAAACTCCACACTTCTCTTGGATATTTTTTTGTTAGCTTTAATCCTGCTGCTGTCATATCGCATACTGCCCAATTATCTATTTTAGGTATAAATTTCGTTAATGCTTGCAAACAATCTTCTATATTTTTCCATGGATAAAATCCTATCACTAATCCTTGCAATAAAATTTCTTCATAATAATCCTCTTTTGCATTTTCTAAATAAGAAATTCCTTCTTCTTTTGCTATTTGTTTAGCAAATTTTTTTAAAACAGGCGACCTTACCCCTAAAATATTTTCTGTCCCTGGGCATAATTTACTATGAAATGCTTTATATTTTTCATCTGCTAATTCTTTTAATTTTTTTTCTATTTCTTTTGGTTGCACCTGTTTTTTCTCCTTTATTTTCTATTTTTTCTTCGCTCTTATTATACCATGTTTTTGCCTTTTGTCTATGTTTTTTTATGAATTGTCAACGAAAGAGATATTTTTTTAGAAAAAACTCTTGCTTATTTTTTGTTTTTTTGTTATGATATAGATGTTCGTTTAGTTGTCGATGTGGCGGAACTGGCAGACGCACACGACTCAAAATCGTGCGGGAAACCATGAGGGTTCGAGTCCCTCCATCGGCACCATAAGAGCATCAAGGCTTTTGATATATATAACCTTGATGCTTTTATAATAAAATTGCTAGAATTTTCTAACAATTTAAAAAAATACTTGAATTTTAGGTGAGATTATCATAAAAGTTGTGTAAATTTAATAGAGCTTAAGAAATTCTCTTCTTAAGCCTATTATTTTTTAGGCTTTAAATTATATTCTACCTTCATACATAATTCTAAATTGAGACAAACATAAATCCCAATTATCTATCATTCTTGTCCATTTTTTCTCTGCCTTTAAAGTATAGTCATCTAACTGTGTCTCCATGTACATATAATGTTACTGTTCCATCAACACTATATATCACTTGTGTTGAATACTTGTCATTTATTTCATTATAGTATTTCGGTTTCATATTTTTTATTTTTGCAAATCTTGGAAAATTCTCATAATGTCAAAAAACTCTTGCATCGTATCCTAGTATTTTATACACTAATTTACTCTCCTAATTTGTTATTATGGTATTGTTATATTCTTTTATCGCTATCATCAACAAATTTTTATTTGCTATACTAATTTCAAATGAATATTTACATTCTTTTTCATTGTCTTTATAAAATATTACTATAAAATTACCTAATAAGGATGAGACTTTATTTATTTTAGTAATCTGCTTAATATCTATTTGTTTCTTTCTGTTCTTTTTTCCATATAGTTCAACATAATTACAGTTAATTTTTGCTATTAACTTTTTAGTATTTTCTCTCTTAACAAAAATAAATCCACATATTAATATAATAAAACAAGGAAAAAATAACATTCCTAAAAAGTAATAAGTTTCAATAATAGTAAAATCATATCCTGTCCCAATTGTTAAAAGTATAAAAATAATCATCCCAATCAAAGCTATCATTATGCAATTTTTTCCCGTTCCTTTTTTCATTGTATCATTCCATATTTCTATTTCATTTTCATTTCTTATTAACATTTCATTGCTCCTTACTATATAATTTAATGCCTAAAGATTTGCTTTATAAATATTTTATAACGAATAATAGTCCTTGTGTATATTCATCCAAGTGGTAAAAAGTATGAATATGTCTACTATTCCACTCATGAATGTGGGAATGGAAAATTACCTATAATGTTGCAGAATTTTGTAAAAACCTTTAATGACATTAAGTATCCATTATCAGACAAAATTTCATCTCCTGTTTTTTATGCATATTATTACGATGATAATAACCTTTGCAATGTTTGAGTTAAAGGGGTGTCTTATTGCAAGACACCCTAATCTTCTATATACCCCGGTTTTTTAAGCAAACGAAACATATTCGTCTTATATTTTTCCACTCCTGGTTGGTCAAATGGATTTACTCCTAAAAGTGTTCCAGAAACACTACAAGCTAATTCAAAGAAATAAATCAAATGGCCTAATGTTTTCGCATCTAGTTTTTCCAAATGAATGATGATGTTAGGAACATCTCCTTCCTCATGGGCAAGTATCGTTCCTTCCATAGCCTTTTTATTCACAAAGTCTATTGTCTTATCCTCTAAATAATTTAATCCGTCTAAATTATCCTCATCATACTGTATTTTCATGGTTTTATCTACTTTATCAATTGCTAAAACTGTTTCAAACAAATTTCTTCTTCCCTCTTGTATATATTGTCCTAAAGAATGCAAATCCGTAGTAAATTCTGCTCCTGAAGGATAAATTCCTTTTTTATCTTTTCCTTCGCTCTCTCCAAATAATTGCTTCCACCATTCTATAAAATAATGCATTTTAGGTTCATAAGTCACTAAAATCTCTATATTTTTCATTTTTTGATATAATATATGGCGAAGTACAGCATACTGATAACAGATATTATATTTTAAATTTTGGTCGCTGTATTTTTGCTGTGCAAAAGCAGCACCTTCCATCAAGGCATCTATATCAATTCCCGCTACTGCAATTGGTAGTAATCCTACAGGTGTTAATACAGAATACCTACCTCCTATATTATCCGGTATCACAAATCTTTCGTATTTTTCTGTGGTTGCCAGTTCTTTTAATGCTCCTCTTTTTTTATCTGTTGTCACATAAATTCTTTTTCTTGCTTCTTTTAATCCATATTTGTTTTCTAAAAACTCTCTAAAAATACGAAAAGCAATAGCAGGTTCTGTTGTGGTTCCTGATTTAGAAATGACATTAATAGAAAGGTCTCTATCTCCTATTAATTCTAGCATATCGTTAATATAGCTTTCACTTAAGTTATTTCCTACAAATAAAATTTGTGGTGTCTTTCTTTGTTCTTTTGGCAGAAGATTATAAAAAGTATGTGTTAAGCTTTCTATTACTGCTCTTGCTCCTAAATAAGAACCTCCTATTCCTATTACTACTAATACATCAGAGTCTTCTTGTATCTTTTGGGCACATTTTTTTATTTTTTCAAATTCTTTTTTATCGTAAGTGTCTGGTAATGTAAGCCAGCCTACAAAATCATTTTTATCTTTTGCTCTTTTATGCAAATCTTTATGAATTTCTGCCACTTGCTCTGCATATTTCATCATTTCTTTCGTTTGTATATTGGTATGTTTTGTATCTATTTTTAAATTCAAATCTGTCTACCTCCTCCTTTGTTTATCCAAAAGTATTGTATCTCAATTCTATCATTTGTGCAAGAAAAATACTTGCTTTTTTTTATTTTCTATTGCATAATTAAATCATAATATCTATCATATGGAAAGGACATAGATTATGAGTAGTTTTCTATTAAAAATAATTGGTATGATTACCATGCTATCGGATCATATAGGTGATAGCCTAGTAAGGTCTTTCTCCTTTTTTAACGTAATTGGGCGTATTGCTTTTCCTCTGTTTGCGTTTCAAATGACTCAAGGATACATCTATACGAAAAATTTTAAAAAGTTATGTGGAAAACTTTTTCTTTTTGGGCTCATCTCTCAAATACCATTTATGTTATTTTTGTCTTTGTTTCAAACGGGCGAAAATATTTGGACTTTGAATATCTTTTTTACTTTATTACTAGGTTTACTTGCCATCTTCTGTTATGACAAAATAAAAAACCGCTTTTTAGGTATTGTTGCTGGTTTATTTATCTGTCTTTCTGGCGAGCTATTTCGTGTAGACTATGGTG
This sequence comes from uncultured Clostridiaceae bacterium, assembly GCA_946493085.1. Lineage (GTDB taxonomy): Bacteria > Bacillota > Clostridia > TANB77 > CAG-508 > UMGS1663. The sequence goes on along the minus strand of CAMMAC010000030.1, from coordinate 7,477 downwards.
CTTATGGCGTACTTTTAATTTTTCTTTTCTATTTATGGCGAAACATCCCGATAGGATTTTTCCTTGCTAATTTTGTTTTTGCTATTCTTCGCTATGGACCATATATGATATTTATGCCATCTTTACGTTATATTTTATGCTTTATTTTTACACTTGTGCCTTCTATTTTGATTGCTTTTTATAACAAAAAGGAAGGGCCAAAAACAAAATATTTATTTTACATATTTTATCCTGCCCATGTTCTTATTTTATATGGATTAAGTTTTCTTTTACCTTTATCGTAGTTGCTCTTTACATACTTGCATTAATGCCTAATGCTACAATTTTAGACATATTGGCTATTAGATGATCAATTTCTTTTGGAGTTACAATAAAATTATAGTCCTTTGGCAAAAGGGCTTCTTTTATTGTCTCATAATTATCCTCTTCTTTTAAACGATTTAACGTATCATTGGACTTTGCCTCTTCTTGTAATTTTTCAATAAATAAATCTAAAGCATCATTTACCACAATGGCTGTTTCTACCACAGTAGGAATACCAATCGCAATAACAGGAATTCCTAGACTATCCTGCGTAATTTCCTTTCTCTTATTTCCTACCCCTGCACCTGGTACAATTCCTGTATCAGAAAGTTGAATAGTACTACTAATTCTCTCTATACTTCTAGAAGCCAATGCATCAATCACAATTAATAGTTTTGGTTTTACATTATCTACTACTCCTTTTATAATTTCTACTGTTTCTATTCCTGTAGTTCCTAATACTCCTGGTGCTATAGCACTTACTGGTCTTGCATTTTCGTCTATATACTGTGGCAGATATTGTATAATATGCCTTGTTACTTCTATGTTTTTTACTACATTTGGTCCTAAAGCATCTGGCGTTACTTCTTCATTTCCTAATCCCACAATTAAAATATCCTCTTTTGACTGTATTTTATTTTCTACCAGTTGCTTAATTTCCTTTGCTAAACTTTGTGCAATATTTTCCATTTCCTCTTCTGTTAAAATATTCATTTTTTGAATGTCTAAAGTAATATAATTTCCTCGTTTCTTACCGAATGGCTTCTTCTCCTTTTTCATTTGTAATTTTTACTCTTGTTACTTTTAGCTTATCTCCTATTTGCTCCTGGGTTGTCTCTATTCCGTCTATCTGTTCTAATTGATTGGCTTTTCTATACAAATCACTTCTCTCATCTGCTAAATCCGTTCTAAAATTATACATTTTGTTTCCTCCTTTTTTGCTTAGTCTTTCCTTTTTTGTGTCCATTTATACAAAAAAATTCCCCTATCTTTCTATAGATAAGGGATTTTTTACGCTGCACAATAACGACAAAGTACCGCTTCTACTCCAATTTCTAAATCTATCTTTCCTAATTTGGCATCACTATCTAGACAAATTAAGGCTTCTAGCAAATTTCTTAATTCCTTTTCTTTAAAGTAACTCGCCTGTGTTTTATACTTTCCCATTAAAAAAGATTGATTTGGTTTTAAATTCAGTACCTCTGCAGCATTCTTGTTTTCTCTTTCTACAATTTTCATAAAATATAATTTTTTGAAATGATTATATAGCATAATTAAAATTTTTTGCATAGGTTCTTTTTGGTATAACAAACTTTGTAAAACTTCTAAAGCTTTTTGCATATTTTTCTTACCCAAATTATCTGTTAAATCAAAGATAACACTATCCATTTGAGGTATGCAAAGAAGGTCTATCGCCTTTTTTTCAATTGTGCCACCTTTTCCGGTATATTCGATCAACTTTCTAAGCTCATTCATAGCATCTTGCATATTGCAACCTACTGTTTCTATGAGATACATAGCTATTGCTTCTGGCAGATTTACTTCATATGCTTTTGCAATTGCTTTTAATCTAGCTGTCATTTGAACAGGTTTTAGATAAGAAAATTCTACAGTTTTTCCTTGCTTTTCTATCCATTTATATAGTGCATTTTTATTTACAGTTTCTTCTATAAAAATAAGAACCACCGCTTTTTTCCACACATTTTCATTTTCTTCTAAATACGTAAGAAGCTTTTGCACCATTGGATTTTCTGTTTTCTTTTTTCCTTCTGTTTGAAACAAACCTGTATTTCTTGCAATAATTAATTTCTTTTCATATCCAAAAGCTGGCGTTTCTATATCATTAATCAAATGAAAAACACTGGTATCATCAATTCGAATTTCATTAATTCCTACTTGTGTTTGTCCAAAAATTTTCTTCATTCTTTTTAAACAAGATTCTAGCAAATAAATTTCTTCTCCATAAAGAAGATAAAGTGGCTCTAATGTTCCCTGTTTTAATTCCTTTTCTAATTGCTCTACTGTTACCAAATTTCTCACCCTTTTCTTTTTCTCTTTCTTCTTACTAAAATAAACCACTTTTCGACATTATTCTGTCTCATTTAAGTCAGGGCCTAAATGAGACAGGTCTCAAAAAAGACTGACTTAAATGGACACTTTATAATTTTTGTGCGAATTTTGCACTATGTGCATGGCAGATTGCCGCTGCCATGCTATCGGTTGTATCATCTAATTTTGGTAAGCTATCTACTTTTAATATGGTTTTCACCATTTTTTGTACTTGTATTTTATCTGCTCGTCCATATCCTACTACCGATTGTTTTATTTGCAAAGGGGTGTATTCATAAGTTGGTACATTTTTTCTACATCCTACTACTAAGATAACTCCTCTGGCTTGTGCTACATTAATGGCTGTTTTTGCATTATTATTGAAAAATAATTCTTCTACAGAAATAGCATCTGGATGATAGGTATCTATAATAGTCTCTAAATCATTATTTATTTTTAGCAAACGAAGGGGAAAAGATTCCCCTGCTTTTGTTAAAATAGCTCCTGATGTAATTAGTTTAAAGTGATTTCCTATGTAATCGATAATGCTATATCCAGTAATTGCAAATCCTGGGTCTATTCCTAATATTCTCATTTTTTCTTTTGCCTCATTTCTTTGTTTTTCTTCACTGTTTTGTATGAGTTATAATTGTCTATTCTATTCGCAGATTATCCCTCTTTTGGGGTATTTTCTAATATAATACGAAATACTTCTGCAATGCTCCACGCTTGTTGGAATGCTCCTTTTGCCTCATAAGGTCTACAAGAGTCGTAAATTTCGTGAATTCCTCCTACTGTTTTTCCTTCATAAAATTCTTTAATAAAGGTTTTCTTCACATCTTCTACAAACGCTTTATATTGCTCTTCGTATTTCTTTTTTTCTTCTTTATTTTTTTGCGCTTCTTTTACTTTTTTAAGCGCATCATAATAAATTCCTAATAACCATGGCCATGTAATTCCTTGATGATAACTCATATCTCTTCTGAATGGGTCTCCTTCATATACTTCTATGTAATTTTCTTCTCCTTTTGCTAGTGTTTTTAGTCCATGGCTATTTAATAATTTCTTGGTTACTGTCTCCAACATTTCTTTTGCTATATCTGAATTTGGATCTAAAACTGGATAGGTAAGTGACAAACTAAATAATTGGTTTGGTCTTATTTTAGAATCTCCTAGTACATCGTACAAGCATTTTCTTTTTTTGTTATAGAACTTTTCTACAAAAGCGTTTTGACATTTTACCGCCATTTTTCCATATTTGGTTGCCATCGTTTTTTTGCCCCATGTACTTTCTAATTCTTGCATAATTTTTAAAGCATTGTACCACATACTATTGATTTCTACCACTTTTCCATTTCGTGGTGTAACAGCATATTCTCCTATTTTTACATCCATCCATGTATTTTGTGTGGTTGGAGTTCCTGAAACAATTAGCCCATCTTCATCTAAATAAATATTGTTATTATCTACATCAATTCCTGCTGCATAAGAAGCTATAATTTTCTCTAAAACAGGATACATTTCTTCTTTTACAAATATCTCATCATTCGTATAACGAAGATATTTTTTTGCCTGCTCAAACAATAAAAGAGAAGCATCCACACTATTATATAGTGGTCTATTGTCATAACCAGAATACCCATTTGGCACAAGTCCAAATTTTACATCTTTCATACAGGTTTGCAAGATTTCTTTTGCTATCTTATATTGCTTTGTTTTTAGCAAAAGTCCTTCAAAAGCAATAAGCGTATCTCTTCCCCAGTCTAAAAACCATGGATATCCTGCAATTACTGTATGTAATCCAAAAGAAGGTCTATATACAATAAAGTTATCTACAGCAATCATATAATTTTTCATTAAATCTTTATAATCTTTATCTTCTATTTCTTTTCTTCCCACTCTTGTTAACTCTGAGTCATATAATAATTCTGATATTCTAGCAATTTCATTACTAATTAATATTTTCGCATTGATTTCTTCGATATTTTCCTCTAAAGATGCTACAAAAGTAATTTCTTTTTGTTCATTTGGACCAATTTCTATTTCATAAGAACCTGGAATAGCATGATTTTCTTCTGGATTGAAACCTCTCTTTTCTTCTTGCAAATAAAACATATTTTGAAAACTATTATTTTCATAAGAAATATAATTTCCTTCTGAACAATATAGATAAATTGGAAATTGTGCGTTGTCATCTACAATTACTTTTGCCTTTGTTTTGCTTACCTTTTGCTCTATGTGGAAAGTATGCCTAAATGTATCTCCATGAAAATCTCTAAAATTTAAGATAGGAGTTAGCGTAAGTTTCGTTTCATGATTTGGATTATCTATTTGATAATACACACATACTGTATTTTTTCCATATTCCATACAAATATATTTTTTTATCATGACGTCTTGCACTTGATAAGTAAAAATAGGGATATATTCTTTTTCAAAACTTTTTAAATGTGTATATCCTCGTGAAATATAATTACGACAAACATTCGTATATAAGTCGTACTGATTTCCATCGATTGTAATACTCTCATCCAATTTGGACAATAACAAATATCTTCTGGCAGGTGGAGTAAGTGGAGCCACAAGTAATCCATGATACCTTCTCGTATTAGCTCCTAATATGCTAGAACTTGCAAATCCCCCTATTCCATTTGTGATAATCCATTCTTTTGCTAAACCATCTTTTAATTCTATCTTTTCATATTTCATTTGTTTTTCTCTCCTTTTCTTTTGCTTTTTCCCTATTTCTTCTTACTCGCTGCTTGTTTTGCTTTTTTTCTTTTTATGGCTTTTTCGTCACTTTCTTTGATAGAAAGAATTCTATCTTGATATTTTTCTGCAAATTTACTAGTTTTTCTATTTTCCTTACTTTTGCTTACTTTTTTCTTTTCATTCTTTACTTTCTTTCCGGTTTCTTCTTTTAATTTTTTCTTTGTATCTTTTAATCTAGAATTTAACATCAGATATTGTGCATCATTTTGCATATCTCTAAATTTCATATCTTCACAAACCAATTCAATAATAGCAGAAGCAATAGCATCTGGATTATGACGAATATATTCTCCATCTATGTAAGATAAATTTCTTTGTATTAATTTTACGCCTTCTTCTTTTGCTTTGGCAACATCTTGCTCTACTAAATCTTTGCCTTCTTTGTTATATCTTCTCACAAATTCTGGTACAATTTCTCCAGTATCGTAAATACAATAGTCGAAAATATCTTTTCCAGCATGCTCTTGAATCGCCTTTATGTGGTCTGATAAGGTATAGTTATCTGTTTGTCCTGGCTCTGTCATAATATTGCTAATATAAATTTTGAAGCCCTTATTTTCTTTAATGGCTTTTGCTACTCCTTTTACTAAAAGGTTAGGAATTACATTGGTATATAAACTTCCTGGTCCTATAATAATAGCATCTGCATTTTGGATTGCCTCTATTACCCCTGGTGCCGGTGTACAATTGGATGGATTAATAAAAATACGGTTAATTTTACTAATTTTATCGCTCACTACTTCCGGAATTTCTCTCTTGCTTTTTATTACGGTTCCATCCTCTAGCTCTGCACAAATATCAATTGCCTCTAAGGTAACAGGAAGTACCTTTCCTGTAATATTTAGTACATTTTTAGAGGCTTCTATGGAAGAAGAAAAGTTGCCGTAGATTTCACGCATTGCTAATAAATAGATATCTCCAAAGCATAGATTTTTTAGTCTTCCTTCTGTAAATTCATAATTTAAAATGCTCTTCATTGCCGCTTCTTCTGAAGATAAAGCAACCAAACTATTTTTTATATCATCTAAAGGCAATAGTTCTAATAGCTTTCTAGAATCTGTTGCTTGTTCTCCATAATCCGATACTGTTACAATGGCTGTTAAATTACTTGTGTAATTTTTTAGTCCTTTTAATACAGAATCTAATCCAGAGCCTCCACCTATTACCACAATATTTGGTCCTTCGTCATACACCTTTTTATTAAAGATTAAAGATTTTACTTTTCCTGTTTTTGCCTCATTTCTTGTATCGGTCTCTTGTACTAACATTTCTAATGTTCTTTTTTGAATAAAAACAATACTAACAATTACTAAAGTAAATCCGATCACAAAAGTAGCAATAATATACGCTAAATCTAAGAACTCTAACTTATCTCCCACTAACAATTTTGTCATACCATAGCAAGCTAGAAAAATTCCTAGTAAGATGACAATAAACCATCTTTTCATTTTTGCTTCCCCTTTAAACCATTTTAAAAAGCCTTTCATATTTTCATTCAATCCTTTCTCTTATTCCTCTCCTACTACTTCTACTTCTAATTCCACTATTTTACCAAATTTTTCAAATATCACTTTGATAATATAATCTACTAAATCTAATACATCTTTTGCTGTTGCATTTCCTGTATTCACAATGAAGCCTGCATGCTTTGTGGAAACCTGTGCTCCCCCTATTTGATATCCTTTTAATCCTGCCTCATCAATTAACTGTGCTGTTACAAAATTTCTTCCTCTTTTAAAAGTACTTCCTGCACTTGGCATTTCTATGGGTTGCTTTTCTTTTCTACTAGCATTTAATTCTTCCATCTTTCTTTTAATTTCTTCTGCATTTCCTTTTTCTAGAGATAATTTCGCTGATAAAATAATTTCCTTTTCTTCCATAAATCTACTATGTCTATAAGAAAATTGTAAATCTTCTCCCTTTTTCGTTTGTATTTCTCCATTTTCTTTGAGTGATGTTACTTCTGTTACAATATCTTTCATTTCTTTCCCGTAAGCTCCCGCGTTCATTCGGATAGCTCCTCCTATTGTACCAGGAATTCCTGCTGCAAAGCTAAAACCTTCTATTCCTTCCTTTTGTAATTTGCTAGCAAGCATGCCCAATTTCACACCACTATCCACTTGTATTTCTACCTTTCCATCTTCCGTCTCTTGCATATTTATATGGTCCATGCCTATTTGTATGGTAATGCCTCTTATTCCTTTATCTCTTACTAAAAGGTTGCTCCCATTTCCTATGATAGTAATCGGAATTTCTTTTTCCTTTGCATATTCTATGACGCCTTTTAGTTCCTGCTGTGTTTTTACTTTTACAAAAATATCTGCCACTCCTCCTATTTTAAAAGAAGTATGCT
>CAMMAC010000029.1 GCA_946493085.1 uncultured Clostridiaceae bacterium | reverse complement strand
ACCTACGCCAATTTTCAAGACTGGTGCCATAAACCAACTCGACCACCTCTCCATGTGACTGTTACAACTCGTGTAACAGTATTTATCATAGCATATTTAGGCTTTACTTGTCAATAGAAATCTTCGGAATTTTTACTATAAAACATTTGTTTTGCTGTAAAGTTTTATATTTTTCCTTTGTTGTATCTCCATTATAGTTCATCTCCAAAAAAATAAAGGCCTTTCTTTTAATTTGCCCTTATTTTTTATTTTTATTCTTTCATTGCTATTTCTAATGCTTCTTTTTCTTCTTTTGATAATGTATAAGAAGATATTCCATTTTTTATTGGTTTTGCATATATATTAGATGTTTCTCGCGAATAAATTCCATTCAAAACTACTCCATCATTCTTTTCATCTAATATTGCTAAAGTAAAGCTTAAATCACTTCCTGTGTCTTTAAATGCATTATACCTTACTAGTCCGATTTTCTGCATGCATTGTTTCATTTGATTGTCTAATGTTTCACAATAACGAATAATTTCATCATTTTTTCTTTCTACTTTCTCTACTCTATCTATATATGTTTTTAAGCTTTCTTCTATATCGTTTCCTTTTCCTAGTTTTAACATAAAATCTTTATAGTTTTTCCTTAATTTAGATAACTTTATGCTATTTACAATATATAAAATTAGTAATATTGCGAAAATGCACAACATTCCCCATAAAAACATATCTGAATGTATAAAATCCAATGTCATTCTCCCTTTCTTTAATATCTTTGCTCAATTAAGTCTAAAATTCTTTCTAAATCTTCATTGGAAGAGTATCTTATTACTATTTTTCCACTTCTTACTCCTGCATCTAGCTTCACTTTTGTTCCAAAGAAATTTTGAAATCTATTTTCTACGTCTTTATAAATTGCTTCATATTTCTTTTGCTCTGCTTTTGTATTCTTCTTCACATTCTTCCCGTTTTTTACTTCTCTTTCTATATCTCTAACAGAATCTCCTGTTTCTATAATCTTTAAAGCCATTTTATACTGTTTATCGCCATCTTCTATTCCCAATAAACTTCTACAATGACCTTCTGTTAATTTTCCTGCTAGCGCTAAATCGATAACTCTACTATCTAAGTTTAGAATACGTAAACAATTTGTTACAGTACTACGGTTCATTCCCATAATATCTGCTAATTCTTGTTGTTTTAAGCCATATTCATCAATTAATTGTCTAAATCCTCTTGCTTTTTCAATAGGGTTTAAGTCTTCTCTTTGTATATTTTCTATTAATGAAATTTCCCTATTTCTTCTTTCTGTTTCGTTTCTTACAATACATGGTATTTCTGTTAGTCCTGCCTTTTTAGAAGCTCTCCATCTTCTTTCTCCTGCTACTATTTCATAATAGTTATCTTTCTTCGTCACAATAATTGGCTGTATAACGCCATATACTTTGATAGATTCTGCTAATTCTTCTATTGCTTCTTCATCAAAATTTCTTCTAGGTTGATTACTATTTGGCTCTATTTCTGTAATTTTAATTTTTTCAATTACTTCTCCTTCTTTTCTCTCTTCACTTTCTCGTTCTAGTACAGAATTATCTCCAAATAAAGCATCTAAACCTTTTCCTAAACCTGTATTTTTTGCCATTTTATCCACCCTTTCTCTTTTTTATTTCATATGTTTTGCTTTTTGTTCTTCTTCATTCTTTTTTAAAAATTCCTTTGCAAATTTCTCATAAGATTTAGCACCTTTAGACTTAGGATCATAAATACTAATTGGCATTCCATAACTTGGAGCCTCACTTAATCTAACATTTCTAGGAATTACCGTTTTGTATACTCTGTTCTCAAAATATTTACTTACTTCCTTTACTACTTGATTAGATAGATTTGTCCTAATGTCAAACATAGTTAATAAAGCTCCCTCTATTTCTAAGTTTGGATTCAAGTGTTTCTTTACTAAGTTGATAGTATTAATCAGTTGTCCCAATCCTTCTAACGCGTAGTATTCGCATTGTACAGGGATTAGCACACTATCAGAAGCAGTAAATGCATTTAGTGTAATTAGACCTAATGATGGAGGACAGTCTATAATAATATAATCATATTTGTCTTTTATGCAATCTAATTTTTCTTTTAATCTTTGCTCTCTTGACATCATAGATACCAATTCCACTTCTGCTCCTGCTAGATTGATATTAGATGGACATACATCTAAATTTTTCACCATAGTAGTTTGTAATGTGTTTTCTATCTCAACATCATTAATAATCACATCATACACAGAAAAATGAACACTTTTATCTATTCCCAATCCACTTGTTGCATTTCCTTGCGGATCGGTATCTACCATTAGCACTTTTTTCCCTTTTTTAGCAAGGATAGTGCTCAAATTGATTGTGGTTGTAGTCTTTCCGACGCCACCTTTTTGATTTGCAATTGCTACTATTTTTCCCAAACAAATTACCTCCATCTCATTTTTTTACCTATATATGTTATATAAAAATATTGAATATATGTCAATAAATTTTGTTAAAATATTCAAATTTTTTTCAAAAAGAAAGAGCTAATTTTTAGCTCTTTCTTTTCTATCGAATTGGATTTTTGCTTGGAATACCGGACTTTCTAGGATATTGTAATGGCGTATTTTTTATTTTTTTAATAACAACATTATTTCTTTCTATTTCTGTATCCATTAAATGAAAATAATCTACTTTTTCTAATTTTCCACCTAATACTGTTATTGCTTTTTTTGCTTCTTTTAGTTCTTCTTGTATGTTTGGACCTTTCATGCAAATACATTTTCCTTCTTTTTTTACAAAAGGTAACAAGTATTCCAACAAAACTGGTAGATTTGCTACTGCTCTAGAAGTTGCAATATCGTATTTTTCTCTATTTTCTTTTGCAAAATCTTCTGCTCTAGCATGTTCTACTACTACATTGGATAATTGCAATTTTGTAACTATTTCTTTTAAGAATGAAATTCTTTTATTCAGTGCATCTATTAATGTAAAAGAAGTATTCGGACAAATAATAGCAAGTGGTATTCCAGGAAATCCTGCCCCCGTTCCTACATCTATCACTTTTTTTTCTTCTTCTATATAAGGAGAAATTGTCATAGAATCTATAAAATGCTTTAATATAATTTCTTTTGGATCTGTTATTGCTGTTAAATTCATTTTTTGATTCCATTCTAACAATAATTCCATATAAGAAAAGAATTTTTGCATTTGTTCTTCTGCTATTTTATTTGCACTTTCTGGATACTCTTTTGTCCATTCTTTTTTTAATTCCTCAAAATTCATATTTTTTCCTCTCTATTCCTATTTTCTAACGTTTCTAAGTAAATTAATAAAACAGAAATATCTGCTGGAGAAACACCCGATATTCTAGATGCTTGTCCTACTGAATTTGGCCTTATTTGATTTAATTTCTGTCTTGCCTCTAGCCTTAATCCCTTTATTTGTTCATAATTAATGTGTTCTGGCAATATTTTTTTCTCTAATTTTTTAAATTTTTCTACTTGTTGCTCTTGTAATTTAATATATCCCTCATACTTTATTTGTATTCCGACTTCTTGCTTTACTTGTTCTGGTAGTTCTGGTCGTTTTGTATCTATTTCTTTTAATATATCATAACCCAATTCTGCTCTTCTTACTAAATCTGCTAATTTTACTCCTGTTGAAATAGGCGAAGATTGGTGTTTTCCTAAAAAAAGATTCACTTCTTCCGTCGGTTTTATAATCGTTTCTTTTACACGCTTTGTTTCTTCCTCGATTTGTCTCTTTTTCACTAAAAATTTTTGATATCTTTCCTCTGAAATTAAGCCTACTTCATGACCTATTTCTGTTAGCCTTAAATCTGCATTATCTTGTCTTAATAAAAGCCTGTATTCTGCTCTAGAAGTCATCATTCTATAGGGTTCATTCGTTCCTTTTGTTACAATGTCATCAATTAAAACCCCTATATAAGCTTGTGTTCTATCTAAAATAATTGGCTCTTTTCCTTGTAATTTCAAACTGCTATTAATTCCTGCCATTAGTCCTTGGCAGGCTGCTTCTTCGTAACCAGAAGTTCCATTGGTTTGACCAGCAAAATATAAACCTTCAATACCTTTATACTCTAAAGATAGCTTTAAATCCGATGGCACAATACAATCATATTCTATTGCATAAGCTGGTCTTGTAAACTCTGCATTCTCTAATCCTGGAACGGTCCTATACATAGCTATTTGTACATCTTCTGGCAACGATGAACTCATTCCTTGGATGTACATTTCCTCTGTATCTCTTCCCACTGGCTCTACAAATATTTGATGTCTTTCTTTGTCTGCAAATCTCACTACTTTATCTTCTATAGAAGGACAATATCTTGGTCCTGTTCCTACTATCTCCCCTGCATATAAAGGAGAACGATGTAGGTTTTTTCTAATAATTTCATGTGTTTTTTCGTTGGTATAAGTTAAATAGCATGGTAATTGCTCTACAGAAAGATCAATGGTATCTTCAAAAGAAAACGCTTCTGGATTTTTATCACCTTCTTGTATCTCCATTTTAGAGAAATCTATGCTTTTTCTGTTAATTCTAGCTGGTGTTCCAGTTTTAAATCTTACTAGATGTACGCCCTCTCGTCTTAATGCCTCCGAGAATTGATTAGCTGGAAATACTCCGTCTGGTCCACTCTCAAAAGAAGTTTCTCCTATATAAATTTTCCCTTTTAAATAGGTTCCTGTCGCTACGATAATACTATCTACCTCATAAATAGCCCCTATATTCGTTTCTACACTCTTTACTTTTCCATTCTCCACTGTAAAATCTACAATCTCTGCTTGTTTTAAATATAAATTTTCTTGCTTTTCTAAGGTGTGCTTCATTTCCATTTGATATCTTTTTCTATCCGCTTGCGCTCTTAAGGAATAAACTGCTGGACCTTTCGATGTATTTAGCATACGAAGTTGTGTATAGGTTTTATCTATATTTTTTCCCATTTCACCACCTAGGGCATCTATCTCTCTTACTAGATGTCCTTTTGAGCTACCTCCTATATGTGGATTACATGGCATATTGGCTACTGCTTCTAAACTAATAGAAAATAGTAGCGTTTTCATTCCCATTCTTGCTGCTGCCAGTGCTGCTTCACATCCAGCATGTCCTGCACCAATTACTGCTATGTCAAATTTCCCTGCATTATACTTCATCTCTATTTACCTCTCTTATCTCGTTTTTTCTCTCATTATCTCCCGTTATCTCTCGTTTTCTCCGTTTTTCTCCGTTTTGCATGAAACTTAAAATTGTGTTCTGGTAACTTTTTTGGCATTTATTTTTCATTCTCCTTTATTTTTTCAATGTTTCTGTGAAACATATTGTCTTTTTGACATTTTGTCTTCTGTTCATTTGTTCGCTATCATCGTTTGTATCCCTTGCTGTTCTAAGCATTCCGTCGTTTTATTTTTAGAATATATAAGTTAAATTTTGCATTTTAATTGATTTATTGGTAAAATTTATTTTTGATTTTTATATTCTTTCCTATTTATCCTATCCATTATTTTTATTCTCTCGAAAATAAATTCTAAGCCATTTTTATTGTTTGAATATAAGATTGTTCGTTTTCTATCCTTTCTAGCTTTATTTTTTATTTTCACGCGTTTTTTACTTTCCTAAACAAAACTTACTAAAAATTTCTTGTATGATATCTTCAGAAATATTTTCTCCTGTTATTTTTCCTAAACATTCTAAACTTTCTTTGATTGGAATTGCTACCATGTCCACTGGCAAATTCTCTTTTATACTTTGCATCGCCTGTTCTATATTTTTTCGTGCCTCTGTAATTTGATTTTTATGCCTTAGATTCGTAATAATCGTTTTATCTGCTTGAATTTCGTCCATATGAAACATTTCTTCTATTTTTTCATATAGTTTTTCTATTCCTTCTCCTGTTTGCGCCACTATCTTTATGATTGGTTTCTTTTTTTCTATTAAAATTTTTTCTTTTTCTAAATGTTTATCTTCTAAATCCGTCTTATTGATTAGAATAATGGCCTTTTTCTCCCCTAGTTTATTTAAAATTTCTTCATCTTCTTTTGTAATTCCTGTTCCATTATCTAAAAGAACTAATACTAAGTCTGATTTTTCCATTACTTGGATTGCTTTTTTTACACCTATTTCCTCGATTTTATCCTTTGTTTTTCGAATACCTGCTGTATCTACTATTTTTAAAGGAACACCTTTTACCGTAACAAATTCCTCTATGGTATCTCGTGTTGTTCCCTCTATATCACTAACAATGGCTCTATCTTCTTTTAAAATTCTATTTAATAAAGAGGATTTTCCTGCATTTGGTTTTCCAATAATAGCGGTTCTTATCCCCTCTTTTAGTAACTTTCCTGTAGCGAAACTATTTTCTAACCCTTCTAAATCTTTTTTTACTTCTTCTAAGCGATTCATTAGTTTTTCATTCGTTACTTCTACCTCATCGTATTCTGGATAATCAATAGAAGCCTCTATATCTGCCATTCCATCTAATAATTTATCCATAATTCCATGAATTTTTTGCGATAAAAATCCTTGTAATTGCTCAGAAGCTGCTTTTTCTTCTTGCAATGTTTTGCTATTAATAATATCTATCACAGATTCTGCCTGTGATAAATCTATTCTTCCATTTAAAAAAGCTCTTTTGGTAAATTCTCCTGGTTCAGCAAGTATAGCTCCATTTTGAATACATTCTTCCAAAATTAATTGTTCTACTATCATTCCCCCATGAGAATTAATTTCGCACATATCTTCTTTTGTATAGCTTTTCGGATTTTTAAAAAAAGAAACTAATACTTCATCTAGTATTTCTTCCGTTTTCGCATTTACAATATAGCCATATCGAATCGTATAGCCTTCTATCTCTTCTATTTTTATTTTATTTTTCTTTTGCGTTCTAAAAATTTTTTGTATAATTTCAAAAGTTTTTGGACCACTCATACGAATAATCCCAATCCCTCCATTACCTATAGCCGTAGAGATTGCTGCAATTGTTTCCATTTATATCACATCCTTTATAAAAGTCAAAGTTAGAAATCAGTTTATTTTGATAAACTAAAATCCGAACTTTGACTTCCGATTTTTTATATTTTACTTATTACAATTCTTCTATTATCATTTTCTCCTATACTATGCGTTTCTATTTTTGGATTATCTTGTAATTTGCTATGAATAATTTTTCTTTCATATGCCGTCATAGGCTCTAATGTAATAGATTTTCCTGTTCTTAATACAGTTTTTGAAACTTTATCTGCTAAGTCTTCTAATACTTTTTTTCTTTTTTCTCTATAATTTTCTATATCTAAGGTTAATTTTATTTTTCCAGATGCTTTTTTATTGGCTATAGCAGATAAAATATTTTGCATTGCATTTAAGGTTTCTCCCCTATAACCTATTAAAGTTCCTGCCAAATTTCCTTTTATTTCTATCATAATCGTATAATCTTCTACTTTACTTTCATAACTTAGAGAACTATCCATTTGTGGTAAAAAAGTATTTAAAAATTCTTCTACTTGACCTTTTGCTTCTTGTATTTCATCTATATTTCTATCATATTCTTTTACCTTATTTACTGTTTTTTTATCTGTTTCTTTTAGCGTTAACTCTACTTTTACTACTCTTGGTGTTAAAATACTAAAAAAACTTCTTTTATCTTCTTTTTCTAATACTTTAATTTCTACTTGATTTCTACTTACTTTTAATTCCTTTAATCCGTTTTCAATGGCCTCATTGGTCGTTTTTCCTTGAGCTATAATTTTATCCATTTTCTTGTTCCTCCTTATTTGTCATAACCTTATCAATTATTAATCTCTCAATTATCATTAGTACATTGCTTACTAACCAATATAAAGCTAGACCTAAAGGAGCAACAATAGCAATAGATATAGACATAATCGGCATCATATAAAGCATAGTATTGTTCATTTGCTGCATGCTATCTAGCTCATCCGGTTGTTTTGTTTCTCCATTCTCTATTACAATTTCTTTCTTCTTCATTGCTTTCTTTTGTGCACTTGTTGTCATTTTTATAGAAATGAAAGAAGTTATGACATATAAAACTGGTATAATGTATACTCTCCAATCGTTAAGACTTGCTGTTGGTACTTTGCTCAAATCAATTCCTAAGAAATCCATATTAATATATACATTTTCGTCCTCTGCTCCCTTTTTCTCAATAATTTCTATTTCAGGATAATAAGAAGAACTAGAACCATTTTCTTGTTGTATTTCTGTTTTATAATTTTCTATTACCTGTGGATCCACCTTTTTCATATAAGTAAGCGGTTGACTTACTAGCCAAAAGACAGATAAAATAATTAACAATTGAATAATGGAACTAAAGCATCCGCTAAACGGATTCATTTTTTCTGTTTTGTACAATTCCATCATTTCTTGGTTTAGTTTTTCTGGATTATTTTTATATTTTTGTTGTAATTCCTGCATTTTTGCCTGTATTTTAGATGATTTTCTCATAGTAGTTTGTTGTTTTACTGTTAATGGAATTAAAATAATTCTTAATATAACAGAAAAAACAATAATGGCAATACCATAATTCTGAAATATATTATATAAAAAATTCAATAAATAACCAAATATTTCTGATATAAAACCCATTTGTTTCCTCTACTTTCTTATTTTAATGGATCATACCCACCTTTTGAAAAAGGATTACATTTTAAAATTCTTTTTCCTCCTAAAAAGCATCCTTTTAAGAAACCATATTTTTCTATCGCTTGCTTTGTATATTCCGAACAAGTAGGATAATATTTGCATTCTACTCCTAACACATGTAACATAGGAGATAATGTTTTTTGATAGATTTTTATTAAGAAAATACCTATTTTTCTCATTCTACTTTTCCTTTTCTTATTTTTGCTCTTTGGAATAAGCGTAGCATATCTTCTTCTATCTGCTTGCAATGATATTTTTCTACTTTTTTCTTTTTATTCCAAACAAAAACAATAGAATATCCTTTTTTTAATTCTTCTTTATGCAAGCGGAAACTCTCTCTTATTAGTCTTTTTAAACGATTTCTTTTCGTTGCTTTTGCAATTTTTCTACTAATGGCAATTCCTAATCTATTTTTTTCTTGCCCATTTTTATATAGATACATTGTAATAAACTCACCTTTATAAAATTTTCCTTTTGTGAGTACTGTTTTAAATTCGTAATTTTTTTTTAATGTATCTATCTTCCTCATTTTAATCATTCCTTTATTCCCTAGGTAGCTATGTATTACAAATAAAGACCACATACTTTTCTATACGTGGCCCTTCCTTTACGCACTTATTTTTTTTCTTCCTTTTGCACGTCTTGCTTTTAATACATTTCTTCCTGCTCTTGTTTTCATTCTTTTCATGAATCCGTGTTCTTTTTGTTCTTGTCTCTTTTTTGGTTGGAATGTTCTTTTCATTTTTTCGCACCTCCCTGTATCTATGAAAACCGTAATTATTTTTCGTTTTATAGCTCACTAATTATATCGCAAGTTTTCTTTTATGTCAATACTACCGCTTAAAATTAATTATTTTTTTTATTTGTATTGACTATTTTGATTTCTTTTTGATATGATATAGTGACAAAGGGAAAGAGAAGTTTTTAGTGTGTAATTTATTTACCAACTTGCGTTCTTCCGTAGTTATCCACATATGTGGATAACTATGTGGATAACTTATTTTCCTACAAAATTTTTTAATTTTTTTGGAAGGACTGAAAAACAAATGCAAACAGACCTAAATGAACTTCTAACAAAAGCAAAAGATCTTTTAAAAGATGAAACCACAAAAATTTCTTATGAGACCTGGATTAAAAATCTTGAAATTGAAAGTGCCGATAACGGTAATATAGTTCTTTCTACTTCTACTGCATTTAAAAGAGATGCTATAGAATCTAGATATCACGATTTACTTGTAAATACTTTTAATTTCATTACAAATAAAGAATGCAGTGTTTCCATAATCGCAAAAGAAGAAATAGCAGACCAAACCATGGATCGGACAACTTCCACCTACTGCTGGAACGGTCTACAACGAAACGTTAAACCCTAAATATACTTTTGACTCTTTCGTTGTAGGCAATAACAATCGATTTGCACATGCTGCAGCACTTGCTGTTGCAGAAGCACCAGCCACCTCTTATAATCCTTTATTTATTTACGGCGGTGTAGGTTTGGGAAAAACACACTTAATGCATGCTATTGGTAATGAAATTTTAAGAAATAACAAAAATTCTAATATTTTATATGTTACTTCTGAAAAATTCACCAATCAATTAATTAATGCTATTAAAGATAATAAAAATGAGCAATTCCGCTCTAAATACAGAAATATTGATGTCCTTTTAATAGATGACATCCAATTTATTGCGGGAAAAGAAAGGGTACAGGAGGAATTCTTCCATACTTTTAACACTTTGCACGAAAGTGGAAGACAAGTTATCATTTCTAGTGATAGACCTCCTAAAGACATTAATCTATTAGAAGATAGATTAAAATCTAGATTTGAATGGGGATTAATTGCGGATATTTCTAATGCCGATTATGAAACACGTTTAGCAATTTTGCGTAAAAAAGCACAAATCGATAACATTATTATCGATGATGCTATTTTATCTACCATTGCGAATCGTATCGATACTAATATTAGAGAATTAGAAGGAGCACTTAATAAATTAATTGCCAGAGCTTCTTTAATTAATAGTCCTATTACCATGGAAATGGCAGAATGGGCCATTAATGAAATTATTGCTGCACAAGATAAAGTCATTTCTTCACAATATATACAAGAAACTGTTGCAAAATATTTTAATATTGATCCTAAGGATTTAGTAGGTAGCAAAAAATCAAATGATGTTGTTTTTCCAAGACAAATTGCTATGTATTTATGTAGAAGTGTCCCTCAAATTTCTCTTCCTCAAATCGGAAAGGATTTTGGTAACAGAGACCATACCACTGTAATGCATGCTTGTAAAAAAATCGAAAAAGAAATGAAAGAAAATCCTAATACAAAATTAATTGTGGATAGTGTGAAAAACATCTTGCTTGCGGACAACTAGTATTGAAATAAACAAAAATGAAACTTTTTTAAAAAGATTGTTTGACGAACAGTTTATCTAGAACAGTAAGTTCAAATTCTTCTTACGGAAGCAATACATTAGATATCCACAAGGGGGTGTGGAATTCCTGTAGATAACTTGTGTATAACTTTCATTTCCACATACCCAAAAGGAAAATGTGGAAAACTTTTAAAATTATCCACCAAGTTATCAACATCTCAAACGCTAGGGATATAAACTATACACATAGTTATCCACACAATCCACAGGACCTATTACTACTACTACTATAAATATTTATTATATTTAATAAAAGGAGTTTGATTCGAAATGAAAATTATTTGTGAAAAAGATAAAATATTAAAAGCTATTAATTCAGTAACAAAAGCAGTAGCATCTAAAACAACAATGCCTATCTTAGAAGGTATTTTAATTCAAACAAATGATAATGAAGTAAAATTTACTACCTATGATTTAGAAATAGGAATTGAATATGTCATAGATAGTAATGTAGAAGAACAAGGAGCAACAGTAGTAAATGCTATCATGTTTAGTGAAATTATTAGAAAACTACCAGATACAGAAATACATATTTCTTTAAATGAAAAAAATTTATTAGTCATTGAATGTGAAGGTTCTTTATATAAACTTGCTACCATGAATCCAGATGAATTTCCAGAACTACCACAAATTAATGTAGAAAACTCTATTGAGATAGAACAAAATTCTTTAAAAGAAATGATTAGAAAAACTATTTTTGCTGTTAGCACAGAAGAAAATAGACCTATTTTTACAGGATGTTTATTTGAAATAAAAAATAATAAATTAAATGTAGTTGCTGTAGATGGATTTAGATTGGCATGGAAAAGCAAATTTTTGCAAAATCATGTAAATGATTTTACAGCCGTTATTCCAGGAAGAACATTGAATGAAGTAAATAAAATTATATTAGATTCTTTTGATATGATAAAAATAGGCGTAGCGAAAAATCAAGCCTTATTTGAAATGGAAAATTGCAAATTAGTAACTAGATTATTAGATGGAGAATTTTTAAATTATGCAAGCGTTATTCCAGAAAATTGGGAAACTAGAGTAAGAGTGAATAAAAATGCTTTGCAAAATTGTTTTGAAAGAATTAGTCTAATTTCTTCTTCTAGTATAGAAAAAGAAAAAAAATATCCAGTGAAAGTAGCCATTGATATTGGAAAATTAACCATTTCTTGTACGAATCAAACAGGAGATGCGAAAGAAGAAATGTATGTATCTACAGAAGGACAAAATCTAGAAGCAGGATTTAATCCAAAATATTTCTTAGATGCACTTCGTGCTATCGATGATGAAGAAATATTTGTAGATTTTGGGACAAGTATTTCACCATGTATTATCAGACCAGTAGATGATGGAGATTATATCTATATGATTTTACCAATCAGATTGAAAGATTAGAAAAAAATTATCCACAATCTATGCAAAATATGTGGATAACTTTAAGAAAAGAGAAAAAATATGTACATCCAAGAAATAGAATTAAATCATTTTAGAAATTATGAAGAACAAAAAATAGAATTATCACCTCATATCAATATTTTTTATGGAGATAATGGAGAAGGAAAAACCAATATATTAGAAGCTATCTTTTTAAGTTCTATAGGAAGATCGTTTCGTACGAATAAAGAAAAAGAAATGATAGCCATAGGAGAAAATAAAGCTTTGGTTTCTATGAAATATGAAAAAAAAGATAGAGATGGTAGTGTCAAACTAATATTAGAAGATAAAAAAAGTGTTTTCGTTAATGGAATTAAAATAAAAAAATTAAGTGAATTATTAGGAAATATTCACACCGTTATTTTTACACCAGACGACATTCATGTTTTAAAAGATGGTCCACAAAAAAGAAGAAGATTTTTAGATATTATGATAGGGCAATTAAGACCAAATTATATTTATGTATTAAACCAATATTTAAAAACATTAGAACAAAGAAATAATTATTTAAAACAAATAAAATTAGAAAATAAACCAGAAAATTTATTAGATATATGGGATGAAAAATTAGCAGAGTATGCAGAAAAAATATATGCTTATAGAAATATTTTTATAGAAAAATTAAAAGAAAAAATAAATACTATTCATGAACAAATAACAGATGCAAAAGAAATATTAGAAATGGAATATATTTCAGAATGTAGAGAAAAAAATATTTTTTTAAAAAAATTACACGAAAGTAGAAAAATAGATATGATAAAAGGTTTTACAACGAAAGGTACACATCGAGACGATTTTGTGATATATATTAATAAAGAACCGGTGAATATTTATGGTTCCCAGGGGCAAAATAGAACAGTTATATTATCTTTAAAAATGGCAGAATTACAAGTAATATATGATGACATAGGAGAATATCCCATTTTATTATTAGATGATTTTATGTCAGAATTAGATGAAAAAAGAAGAAAAAATTTTTTAAAAGATATCCAAAATACACAAGTGATTATTACTTGTACAGATAATATGAAAGATGCAAATGGAAAAAGTTTTGAAGTAAACAAAGGAAAAATCATAAATGAACATTAGGGACGTTACTTAAAGTTCATGCAATTTAAGAACATTCTTAAAATTGCAACAAAGTAAATTAAGAAAGTTCTTTCATAAAACTAAGGCAAAGAAAGGGAGTATAGAAAAAATGGAAAAATATGAGCATAAATATGGAGCAGACCAAATACAAGTATTAGAGGGATTAGAAGCAGTTAGAAAAAGACCTGGTATGTATATTGGAAGTGTTTCTATCAGAGGACTACATCATTTGGTTTATGAAATTGTAGATAACTGCGTGGATGAAGCATTAGCAGGGTATTGTACACATATTCATGTGACCATTGAACCAGGAAATATTATTTGTGTAGAAGATGATGGAAGAGGAATTCCAGTAGATGAACATCCTAAAACACATATTTCTGCAGCAGAAACAGTTTACACCGTGTTACACGCAGGTGGTAAATTTGGAGGAGATAGCGGATATAAAGTATCTGGAGGACTTCATGGAGTTGGTGCATCTGTTGTAAATGCATTATCTACATGGTGTGAGGTTACCATTCAAAGAGATGGTGGTATTTTTCAAATGAAATTTGAAAGAGGAAAAACCACACAGAAATTAACCAGAATAGGAGATTCTAAAAAAACTGGAACAAAAGTAAGATTTTTAGCAGATGATACTATTTTTGAAACATTAGAATATGATTATGAAACATTAGAAAACCGCTTAAGAGAAATGGCATTTTTAACAAAAGGCTTAAAGATAAGTATGGAAGACTTAAGAGAAGATCCAACCAAAAAAGCAGAATTTCACTTTGAAGGCGGATTAATCTCTTTTGTACAATTTTTAAATAAAAATAAAGAAACCTTACACAAAGAACCAATTTATATTGAAAAAAATGGAGAAGTACCAATAGAAATCGCTTTGCAATATACTTCTTCTTATACAGAAAATATATATAGTTTTGTCAATAACATTAATACGATAGAAGGTGGAACGCACCTAGAAGGATTTAAAAGAGCATTAACAAAATCATTTAATGATTATGCAAAATCTCATAATATCTTAAAAGAAAAAGATGGAAATTTACAGGGAGAAGATATTAGAGAAGGAATTACAGCTGTTATTTCCGTAAAAGTAAAAGAACCACAATTCGAAGGACAAACAAAAACAAAATTAGGAAATAGTAATGTAACAGGAATCGTGCAAAGTGCAGTAAATGAAGCATTATCTAACTTTTTAGAAGAAAATCCAAGTGTAGCAAAGGCTATTTTAGAAAAATGTATTAGTGCATCTCGTGCGAGAGAAGCAGCAAGAAAGGCGAGAGAATTAGTAAGAAGAAAAAATGCATTAGAAACAACAACTCTACCTGGAAAGTTAGCAGATTGCTCAGAAAAAGATGCAAAAAATTGTGAAATATATATTGTAGAGGGAGATTCTGCAGGAGGTAGTGCAAAACAGGGAAGAGATAGAAGATTTCAAGCCATACTTCCTCTTTGGGGAAAAATGCTAAATGTAGAAAAATCAAGAGCTGATAAAATTTATAATAATGATAAATTGCAACCAGTTATATTAGCCGTTGGAGCAGGAATAGGAGCAGACTTTGATATTAGTAAAATCAGATATGGTAAAGTCATTATCATGGCAGATGCGGACGTAGATGGCGCACATATTAGAACATTATTATTAACCTTTTTCTTTAGATATATGAGACCTTTAATTGAAAATGGAAATGTATTTTTAGCACAACCACCTTTATATAAATTATCTAAAAAAGGGATACAAGATATCTATTGTTATACAGATGAAGATTTAGATAGAGCTTATAAAGAATTGGAAGAAAAGGGAATAGCAAGAGATCAATTAGCATTGCAAAGATACAAAGGTCTTGGAGAAATGAACCCAGAACAATTATGGGATACTACTATGAACCCAGAAACTAGAATTTTAATTAAAGTTACTATGGATGATGCAATGAAAGCAGATGCAATATTTACTGTACTTATGGGAGATGAAATAGAGCCAAGAAGAAAATTTATTGAAGAAAATGCAAAATACGTAACCAATTTAGATGTATAATTTTAATAGCTAGTAAGGAAATAAACCTTACTAGCTATTATCTTATAAAGCTAATATTAATCTTCATCTCAAACCTATATACCTAATAGGCTAACCTAATATATATTGCTATATAAATAAGCTATATATTAAATATATAAATCAGTTGATTGACTATTAATACATATACCATAACTATATTCATCCACATGGGACTAATAACAACCACGATTATATATAAAAATAATCTTAGCCCGAATTTATCATCAATAATTTCAACCATATATATAAAAAATATAGCTTAGTTACTCATCATAAATTCTACGACGCCGACATATAATCATCTAAGGATTACTTAAACAATTAGATATCTTTGTTCGAATATTAAAAAGCTTATATAAAACCTCGTAATATTCTTCGCTCAACTAATATTAACCTTATGCTAATATTATGTCTTAAATGAAAAAAAATATACATAAAAATAAAAAATTTT
>CAMMAC010000028.1 GCA_946493085.1 uncultured Clostridiaceae bacterium | reverse complement strand
GCATCGGCTCATCACACCTATCACTTTTATAGAGTTTGAGGCATATTCTCTTTTGGAAAACAAAAAAACTACTCATAGTTTATAAACTATAAGTAGTTAGTTATTTCCTTTATTCAGTTAAGCCTCAAAATCGTTTTTAAGGCATTTTTATTTAAAAGTAAACTAACTTATTATACATAAATTAATTTCTTCAAAACAATTTCTTCTGCTTGATTTTTTATTGAGTTCATTGTACCAACCCAATATAAAGGGTTAGTATTTTTCATATCTTCTGTTAAATCACTTTTTGATTTTAAATCTTTTATTATAAAATCAATTTCCTTTTGTGCTTGTTCTTGAACTTCTTTTAAATGTTTGTTTAGTTCTCTATTTATAAAAAGTATGCTATATTCTGCTTTCTTATGTTTCTTCAAATAATTTAATCTTAATAAACCATATTTATTTAATGTGATTTTTTCTTCTGGCTCCAAATATAAGTTAGGCATATAATAATCTCCGACTAATGTATAAGTTATTCCTGTCTTTTCATCTACAATTTCTTTTTTTAATTCTTTACTATCCATAACAAACCTCCTAATTATTTTATTAGTAATCCTAATTTTACAATAGGATTCTTCTCTGCTAAGAACACCTTTTTAATTTCAATACTTTTTGGAATTATAGGTGATTTATTCTTACCGTTCTGGAATGTTACTTCGGTATGTACGGTTGATTTAGAAACACCGAATTTTTTAGCTGCTCCCCTCACTGTATCTTTTGAATCTATAATATAATGTGCCAAATCTACAGCACGCTGTTCTATAGAAACACCCTTCATATATGAAAACCTCCAGTGTGTATACTTTTGTTCTATTGTATTCATACGGATGTTGTCCTAGAACTTTATTTCTATTTCTATTTCTAATAGTTCTCTTTTATTTTTCTATTTTTTTGTCTATAGATTTTCTTTTTATTTTACCTGCTCTTTCCATTTTCATTACTCTAGCTAGCACATAATTCCATACGCCAAAATTAATGACATCCATTAATAGAATGACTGGAACTCGTCTCCACATATCTGGTGATTCAGAAATAGAAAACCACCAATCTAGCTTTGTAAATCCTAATATAAATAAAATAGTTACTATAATGCTAAGTACTAGTCGGAAAATAGAAAATGGTAATTTACTATGCTCTGATTTTTTGCTTTTTGCTAAAGTAAATAGTAATAAAATACCTGCAAATCCAGTTACCATTACACATAAGCTAGAATAAATATCGTCTGGTACTTTTCCTAATTTATGACCAACACCAAGTGCAAATACGCCTATAATAACCGTAAGTGCTGTTGGCAATGCTTTTGCTATTACATTTTTCAAAAACTCTCCCTTTATTCTTTCTTTGTTTGGCTCTAGTGCTAAAAAGAAAGAAGGTATTCCTATCGTTACTACGCTAATTAAACTTAATTGTATTGGCATAAAAGGATATTCTGCTCCCATCAAAATGAATAATACTGCTAATACACTAGAATAAATTGTTTTTACTAAGAATAACGATGCAGAACGTGTAATGTTGTTAATCGTTTTTCTTCCTTCTGCTACTACTTTTGGCATAGAAGCAAAATTAGAATCTAATAATACTAATTGTGACACACTTTTACTTGCATCACTACCATTTGCCATAGCGATGCTACAATCTGCTTCTTTTAAGGCTAATACATCGTTTACGCCATCTCCTGTCATAGCAACTGTTTTTCCCGCTTCTTTTAAGGCCTGGATAAGCCATTTTTTCTGCATAGGGCTTACTCTACCAAATACGGTATACTTCGTTGCTATCTTTTTTACCTTTTCTTCCGATGGAATAGTAGACAAATCTATATAACTGTCATACCCCTCCACTCCTGTTAATTTTGCAATTTTAGAAACAGTAACAGGATTATCTCCTGATATAATTTTAATAGCCACTCCCTGTTCTTTAAAATAGCGAAGGGTATCTTTTGCTTCTTTTCTTACTTTATCAATATTACCAATAAAGCCTATTACTTGTAATTCTTCTGGTAATTCTCTTCCCTCAAAATCCCTATTGCTATACGCTAATACCATTACTCTATAATTTTCTGTATAAGATTTTAATGTTTTCTCATATTCTTGTATTTTATCTTTTAAAACAAACTCTGGCGCTCCAATTACATAGGTTCCTTTTCCCTCAAAAGAAACTCCAGACCATTTTGTTTTAGAAGAAAATGGTACTATTTGTTTCTTTTGCCAATTTTCTTTTGGCTTTTTTGTATATTCTCTTAAAGCTATAATTGTGGCATTATTGTCTTCAGAAGTACCTGCTATATGTGCCAGTATCTCTTTCATCTCTGTTTCTGTTCCTTGCAGACATAACATTTCTTTTACTTCCATTTTTCCTTCTGTTAAAGTTCCTGTTTTATCTAAACAAAGAGTATCTACTCTTGCCAATGTCTCTATACAATAAAGTTCTTGCACTAATACCTTATTTCTAGACAAACGAATAACACTTACTGCTAAAACAGTACTTGTTAATAACACAAGTCCCTCTGGTATCATGCCAATAATAGCTGCCACAGATTTTACTACAGCTTCTCCAAAAGTGTTGCCTGGTAATTGCATTTGGTTCCAGAATAAAATAAGACCAATTGGTACAATGGCAATAGAAAGAATTTTAATAATTTTATTTAGAGAATTCATTATTTCAGAATTCACTTTTTTGATGTATTTTGCTCCTGAAGAAATTTGCGCTGTATAATTTTCTTCTGCAATGTGTTCTACCCTTGCCTTTGCTCTACCACTAGATATAAAACTCCCTGATAAAAGCATTTCTCCTTTTTTCTTTAAAACAGTATCTGTCTCTCCTGTAATGAAGGACTCATCTACTTCTACTTCTCCCTCTTGCAAAATGCTATCTACCACTACTTGATTCCCAGTTTCTAAAAGAATAATATCATCTAGAACAATTTCGTCTATCCCTATATCTTTCTCTTTTCCTTCTCGTATTACCTTTTGTTTATGACTGGCAAGAATAGCTAATTTATCTACTACTTTTTTAGAATGTATCTCTTGAATAGTACTAATGGCTGTATTTAAAATCACAATACATAAAAAAAACATGTTTTTATAAGAGCCAACTGCAAAAATAGCGATGGCTAATATGACATTGATAATATTAAATAAGGTAACAAAATTATCTTTAATAATTTGCTTTATACTTTTCGTAGGTACAGAAGTATCTTTATTTACCAGATTTTCTTTTTTTCTCTCTTCTACTTGTTCCTCAGTTAAACCATATTCTATATTGGGTTCATAACGTTTCATTTCTTTGCCTCTCTTTACTTTTTTCCTCTTTTCTATTCTAACATACTATAGGAAAAGTTCCAATAAAAAATGCCATATTCATAAAAATTTAAGAGATTTTTACGAATTTTTGTTGGACTTTTTAAAATTCATATGTTATACTATTACCAAACATAAGTTTTAAAATGCTTACAACCTGTTTTGTATTTGTGGAAAGGAATGGAATGAGAAATGGAGATAGAAAAGAAACTAAAAATTTTAGCAGACAGTGCCAAATACGATGCCTCGTGTAGTTCTTCTGGCAGTAAAAGAACCAATCATAAAGATGGTTTTGGAAATGCTGATGTATCGGGCATTTGCCATAGTTGGGGTGCTGATGGAAGATGTATTTCTCTTTTAAAAATTTTGCTATCTAACGCATGTATCTATGATTGCAAGTATTGTGTCAATCGTTGTAGTAATAGTATACCTAGAGCTACTTTTACTCCTAGAGAAGTAGCCGAGCTTACCATGAACTTTTATAAAAGAAATTACATAGAAGGTCTTTTCTTAAGTTCTGCTGTCATAAAAAATCCAGACTATACCATGGAAAGACTCTATGAAACAGTGCTTCTTCTACGCCAAGAATATCATTTTCATGGCTACATTCATGTAAAAACCATTCCTGGTTGTAGCAAAGAATTAATTGATAAATTAGGAAAATTAGTAGATAGAACTAGCATTAATATTGAACTTCCTTCCCAAACTAGTTTAAAATTACTTGCTCCTCAAAAAGAAAAGGCTGGCATTATTGCTCCTATGCAATATATTTCCCAACAAATTCATACTTCCAGTCAGGAAAAATCGAAATGGAAGGAAAAGTTTGTACCAGCAGGTCAAACTACACAACTTATGATTGGAGCCTCTCCTGAAACAGACTACACGATTATGACATTATCAGAAAGTTTGTATAAAAAAATGCATTTAAAAAGAGTGTATTATTCTGCCTACGTTTCTATTAATCAAGATGCCCTACTTCCTGCTCTGCCACAGCCACCTTTGTTAAGAGAAAATAGGCTATATCAGGCAGATTGGCTATTACGTTTTTATGGCTTTACAGTGGATGAATTATTAGACCAAAATCACCCTAATTTTAATACACTACTTGATCCAAAATGTGATTGGGCATTAAGGCATTTAGAAAAATTTCCTGTAGAAGTAAATACTGCCGATTACGCTACGCTTTTAAGAGTGCCAGGCATTGGGGTTATTTCCGCTAAACGCATTATTACGGCTAGGCGTGAATTTCATTTAAATTTTGAAAATTTAAAGAAGTTAGGTATTGTTTTAAAACGTGCTCGCTATTTTATTACCTGTGACGGAAAATATTTTGATAAAATTTCTTCTTTTCAAGAAAGTTTTATCGAAGAAAATTTACTCTATTTAGAAAGAGCATCTACCCCTGCTAGCACTTATATACAAACTTCTCTTTTCGACACGTTTCTTCCTACAAAAGAAGATAAAATCAAAAGTTTAACAGGTGCTTTTTAAAAGTTCCTAGATTAGAAAGGAGTTTTCCTATTATGGCATTATCTTTTTCTTGTAATCAAAAAGTTTATCTCTATGATGGTAGCTTTGAGGGCCTGCTTAACATTGTTTTTGATTGCTATGTCCAAAAGCAGATACCTTCTCGCATTATAGAAGAAAAGCAATATATCCCTAATTTATTAGATACCGTAGAAATATATCACACAGATTATACAAAAGCAGATCGTATTTTTCATGGCATTTTAAAATCTATTTCCTATCAAACTTTGTATGAAAATTACTATGCTTTTTTAGCCAATGTTCCAGAAAAAGAAATGTCTATTTTACTTTACCTATTAAATGGTTTTTCCATTGGACCTAAAATTAACACCATGCTCTCTCTTGATTTTGTTTTTCAGGTACATTCGCTTCGCAAAAAAATGCTTAGTGAAGCACATAAATTAAAAGGGCTGCTACGTTTTAAGGAAGTAGGAGATAATCTATTTTATGCTTGTATTCATCCTACCCACAATGTTATTGAAAATGTAGGACAACATTTTGTAAGAAGGCTTCCCCATCAAAATTTTATCATTCATGATGCTACAGATAGAGGTTTGTTATTTTTATATAATACCCATCAATATCAAATACAATCTGATAAAAATTTTATGGTTCCTACTATTTCAGAAAGAGAAAAAGAATATCAGCAATTATGGAAAACATTTTTTCAAACAATAGCCATAGAAGAACGAAAAAATCCACGCCTTCAAATGCAATTCATGCCGAAAAAATATTGGAAAGATTTAGTGGAATTATCTTAAGCTAAGAAAAATATTTGTTTTAAAAAGATTACAAAAAGGACGCAAATCTCAAAAAATGACACAAAAACAATTGGCAAAAAGTTTAGGAATCTCTAATGCCTCTATTAGTCGTATAGAATGTGGTGACTTAAAAGTAGGGCTTCCTAGATTATATGAAATTGCCAAAACAGTTATTAAAGCAAATAAAGAACTTAACTCATAGCTCCTTTTCGACTCATTGTTATCTGTAAAATTCACCTTTTTAGTGCTATATTATGATGAGGTTTAAGGGAAGGTGATACTATGGCTGTGGATTTTAATATTATTGGTAAGAGACTAAAAATGGCTCGCAAGCAAAAAGCATATACTCAGGAAATGTTAGCAGAAAAAATGGGAGTTTCTGTAGCTTATTTAAGTAAAATAGAGACTGGAAAGTTACACATTAATATTGAGAGGCTAACGCAAATTTGCAAATTATTAGATGTTACAGAAGGAGAAATTTTAAATGGTGTTTCCCACCAATCTAAGCAATATTTACAAACAGAATTCAATGACTTGCTTTCTCAATGTTCCTCCCAAAAACAAAAATTGATTTATAAGCTTGCTAAAGTCATTTGCGAAGAAGATTTTTAGCTATCCCAATTCTGACTAAAAATGATAATTTTTATCATTTTTCTACAATTTCCCATTGAAAATTTTTCTTGTATATGGTATGATAAAAAAGCACAGTGTAATTGGAATAATTACGTGAAAATGATAGATACTATATTTAAGGAGGTTTATTTATGGAATTCAAACAATGGGATGGATTTGACAAAACAGGAGAATGGACAAAAGAAATTGATGTAAGAGGATTCATTCAAGCAAATTACACACCTTATGAAGGAGATGATTCCTTTTTAGCAGGTGCTACAGAAAGAACAAAAAAATTATGGGACAAAGTGTTAAAACTTTATGAAAAAGAAAGAGAAAATGGTGTTTTAGATGTAGATACCAAAACACCATCTGGAGTAGACCGCTACGAAGCTGGCTACTTAGATAAAGATTTAGAACAAATTGTAGGTTTTCAAACAGATGCTCCTTTAAAAAGAGCTATTATGCCTAATGGTGGTATTAAAATTGTAGAAAAATCTTGTGAATCTTATGGATACCATGTAGATGAAGAAGTAGATTATATCTACAATCATTTAAGAAGAACACATAATGATGGTGTTTTTGCAGTATATACTCCAGATATTAGAGCAGCTAGAAGCTCTCACTTAATTACAGGTCTTCCAGATGGATATGGTCGTGGAAGAATTATTGGTGATTATAGAAGAGTAGCTCTTTATGGTGTAGATGTATTAATCGCTGAGAAAAAACAAGAATTAGACATTCTAAATGTGGATGAATTCACAGAAGAAGTGATTAGAGAACGTGAAGAAATTCATGACCAAATTATTGCTTTAGAAGATTTAAAGAAAATGGCTGCAAAATATGGTTTTGATATTTCTGTTCCAGCACAAAATGCAAAAGAAGCTATTCAATGGTTATATTTTGCTTATCTTGGTGCTGTAAAAGACCAAAATGGCGCTGCTATGAGTTTAGGTAGAACTTCTACTTTCTTAGATATTTATATTGAAAGAGATATGAAAAATGGTTCTTTAACAGAAGAAGAAGCACAAGAATTAATGGATCATTTTGTTATGAAATTACGTATGATTCGTTTCCTTCGTGCTCCTGAATATAACGAACTATTTAGTGGAGATCCTGTATGGGTAACAGAAAGTGTTGGTGGTATGGGAGTTGATGGAAGAACTTTAGTTACAAAAAATTCTTACAGAATGCTTCATACTTTAACTACTTTAGGACCTGCACCAGAGCCAAACTTAACGGTATTATGGTCTAAAAATTTACCAGAAGGATTTAAAAAATTCACTAGCAAAATTTCTATACAAACATCTTCTATTCAATATGAAAATGATGATTTAATGAGAGTAACACTAGGAGATGATTACGGAATTGCTTGTTGTGTATCTGCTATGAAAATTGGTAAACAAATGCAATTCTTTGGTGCAAGAGCTAACCTTGCTAAAACACTTCTTTACGCTATTAATGGTGGTAGAGATGAAAAAACAGGAAAGCAAATTACTCCTAAATTTGCCCCTATCACTTCTGAATATTTAGACTATGATGAAGTAATGGACAAATTTGATAATATGATGGAATATGTTGCAAAAATCTACATTAAAGCATTAAATGCTATCCATTATATGCATGATAAATATTCTTACGAAGCATTAGAAATGGCATTACATGACAAAGAAATTTTAAGAACTATGGCATGTGGTATTGCAGGTTTATCTGTTGTAGCTGATTCTTTATCTGCTATTAAATATGCCAAAGTAAAAGTCATTCGTGATGAAACTGGACTTGCTTATGATTACGAAGTAGAAGGAGATTTTCCAAAATACGGAAATGATGATGATAGAGTAGATCAAATTGCTGTAGATATTGTAAAATCCTTCTTAAGAAAATTACAAAAACATCAAACTTATAGAAATTCAAAACATACATTATCTATTCTAACCATTACTTCTAACGTAGTATATGGTAAAGCAACCGGAAATACACCAGATGGCAGAAGAGCTGGAGAACCATTTGGACCAGGAGCTAACCCTCTACATGGTAGAGATACCAATGGAGCAGTTGCTGTTATGAACACCATTGCAAAACTTCCATATGAGTATTCAGAAGACGGTATTTCTTATACATTCTCTATTACTCCAGGAACTCTTGGAAAAGACTTAGAGACACAAGAAAAGAATCTAGTTAGCTTATTAGACGGTTACTTTAAACAAACAGGACATCACATTAATGTAAACGTATTTGATAGAGCATTATTAGAAGATGCTATGGAACATCCAGAAAAATATCCACAACTTACCGTTCGTGTATCTGGATATGCCGTTAACTTTATTAAACTAACAAGAGAACAACAATTAGACGTTATCAATAGAACCATTCAAGAAAAATTCTAAGATAACAAAATATATTTTCGAAATTGTCCAAAAGAGAAATTTTCTTTGGGCAATTTCCTTCTTATTTTATAGGACAGGTTATGCTACTTTTTTTATTTTCTTATAAAAAATTTGGTAGCAAGAAATAACCTAGATAGGAGAAAACAATGGTACAAGGAAGAATACACTCATTTGAATCTTTAGGAGCAGTAGATGGCCCTGGCGTGCGCTTTGTTGTTTTTATGCAAGGTTGCTCTTTGCAATGCAAGTATTGCCAAAATAGAGATACTTGGGACTTACATGCAGGCAATGTATATACAGTAGAAGAAATTGTACAAAAAGTGCTAAAATACAAAAATTATATTACTCCAAATGGTGGTGTTACCATTAGTGGTGGTGAACCATTACTACAACTTACCTTTTTATCTGAATTATTAAGGGCCTTAAAAAAAGAAGGATTGCATACAGCAGTAGATACTTCTGGTTGTTTTTCCTTAACAGATAAAATCAAAGAAGTGATTGATTTAGCCGATTTGTTTTTGTTAGATATCAAATGTATAAATGATGAGAAATGCATTGATTTAAC
This sequence comes from uncultured Clostridiaceae bacterium, assembly GCA_946493085.1. Lineage (GTDB taxonomy): Bacteria > Bacillota > Clostridia > TANB77 > CAG-508 > UMGS1663. The sequence goes on along the minus strand of CAMMAC010000028.1, from coordinate 7,631 downwards.
TAGTGTATCGAATCAAAATGAATTACAATTTGCCCGCTATTTAAATAGCATTGGTAAACCCATGTGGATTAGACAAGTACTTGTTCCTGGCTATACAGATGACGAACAGGATTTAAAAGAATTAAAAAAATTTATAGATTCTCTTTCTTCTGTGCAAAAAGTAGAAATTCTTCCTTATCATGATTTAGGAAAATTTAAATGGCAGGAACTAGATTTAAACTACCCATTAGAAGGTGTTAGAACTGCCAATGCAGAAGATGTAAAAAGAGCAAAACAAATTTTAGGGATAAATTAAAAAAAAGATATCTTGCAAATTGTTGCATTGTAAGATATCTTTTTTTCATAAAATACTTTACGATTTTATTGCACTTTCATCTGTTCATATTCTATTGTTATTTGCATTTTTACTTTTTCCATTTGTTTTATAATTCCTTTTAATGTTGCCATTACAACCAGAATTTTTTCGTTATTCTTTCTCTTGATATCTTTAATATACTCCATTTGATAATTTTCTAGGAATTTCCTATATTTACTTTTCCCTGAAATTCTATTAAAGACAAATCTTCTTAATTTATCGATAATGCTTTCCTCATATATTTGTAATTGATGTACGTGATGTCTAAAAACTTCATTGATATCTCGCTGAGCATTTTCTCTACACCATTTAAGTCTTTCCCTACATTCATCTACTATGACTGCATAATTTAATTTCTTTTGTGCTAAAGCTATTATGGTAGAGCTTACATCTTTATTTTCTTTTTCTGCTACTAATGTTACTATATTCGCTATCGCAATCTTTTGATTATTAATAGCACTTTGCATAATTTTAAATGTAGTAATGTATAATTTATCATAAGCATTCATTAATTTTTCTATTTGTCTTTCATACATTTTTATATTCTTATCAATCTCAATCTGATATTTATCAGCTTTTTGATAATAATATTTTGCTTGTTGCTCGAAAAATTCTTTTATTTCTTGCAGTTTTTGTTCTTTCATACCTTCTATACTTTTTTGATATATAGCTAATTCTATCATTGCCATTTCATTTTCTATTATTTCTAAATTTTCTATATTTTCATTTATCTTTTGAAATAATTGTTCTTTTTCCATAGTATCTCCCCAATTTTTATCTAAACATATCATCTATTTTATTCTGATATTTTTTCCCTAGTTTATACATTCCTATGTCTGCTTTATATAATGCTGGACTTAATATTCTATTACTTACATTTCTAGTAACTGTATTTCCTGCTCGTAATATATCATTAACTTCATTTAATATTCCCTTATTCTTCCCTAACAAAGAATTATCAAACATATACTTTAACCCTAATGTGCTTATTAAACCAACTCCAACTCCTGGTACCATCACGCTTGCTGCTAATATTCCTGCTCCAGTAGCAATTTTTTGTAGCTGAGGATTTCTCACTAATGCATTTACTGTGTTTATTCCTCCTCTTCCAACTAATTCTACACCCTTACCTAATCCTTTTAAAGTATATTTTCCCGTTGTTTTAGCAACACCCTTTATAACCTTTTTTACATTCATCTTTTGACTCCCTTTTATCCAATTATTTGTGACAAATATTCATTTTGTTCTTCTATTAACTGATTACGTTTTCCTTCCATCTCTTGTAAATACCCTTCTAATTCTTTCATATCTAGTTTATCAATATCTAAACACTTTCCCTGTATATGAAGCTTTCCGTATTTTCCATTTATATTAAGCATTTTGAGATTCTCCTTATTCATTAATCTTAAAAATTTACTTCATTATATAAAAAAAAGATGATTTTGTAAATATAGTAAATCATCTTTTTGAAATTTCTGCTAATATAAAGCTACTCTAAATCCAATACAATAATTAGTAATTATAACATTTTTCCTTTTCTAGTGGTTACTTATTTCCATAACTTTAAAATTGTAGCATTATAGAATTTCTTTATGAATATTTTGTCGTTTTTAAGTAGTTTTTTGTCAAAAATAAAATCATTCCCAAAAACAATATAAAATACTATATTATATATAAAAAAGGTGGAAAATAGATGGAAAAAGTAAATATTAGCGAACATATTGGAAAAACGTTCCAACATTATAGGCAAAAAAATAATTTAACACAAAATCAAGTAGCAGAACTAACCGGCTTAGAACCTAGACATATTAGCCAAATAGAAAGAGGCTTATCAAAAGGTAGTATTGATACGTTATTAAAATTATGTGATGCCTATCATATTACTACAGATATTATTTTATATGATTTATTAAGTGAAAATACTAGAAATGAAATTTCTATTTACGAAGAAAACTTTAAAAAATTAAGTAAAAGAGACAAGGATACTATTCTAACTCTTATAGATTACTTCTTATCTAAATAGTTTTATCCTTATTGTTTCAGCTGATTATAAATTAAAATAGTACAGAAAATTGCTAATCTATCTATTTTTATAGCAATTTTCTTGTACTTTTTATTATTTATATTTGTTTTAAATCTTCCCCATATTTTACCCCTAACGAATAGCTAAGTACAAAATAATATTCTTCTGTTTGATAAAATAGTTGTACAATTTCGTGAAATTGCTCTTTTTGCCTATCTGTTAATGTGCTATCTAATCCCTCCATGGCATCTGTTAAACGTTTGTATTTTTCCTGATAATCTTGATTGTTTTTTAATACTCCTATATTTTCTTCCACAAAATTACTAATATAACGGTAATTCTCATTTTCAAAAATACTTTCTTGTTTTTCCATGTTTTCCCCCTCTTTCTATTTATCCTTATTTTTATCTTTTTACTTAAAAATATTCTTCTTTTTTAAAATTACATCAGTAGGATTTAATAAACCTATTATTTAATTTTTTATTATTCTTTTACTTATATAGTATATTTACTTTTCTATTTCTTCAACCTTCAAATTGTCAAAAAAAATAGCGGTAAAGTTGTTTTACCACCATTTTTGCTTAATTTCTTTTCTTCTCTTATAATTTGCATTAAATTGGAAAACCTATAACGTCTATGAAAATACCTAATACGGTACCAATCACATATAACAAAGCAGTAATCCTTATATTTTCTTTTATATTTTTATTGGTTCTATATAAAATTAAAATTCCAATACCAGAACCTACTAAAAGTCCTCCCATCATAGAACCAAATGTAATAACGCCTTCTAAAAATAGTTGTGTTAAAATAACAGAACCTGCACAGTTTGGAATTAATCCTACTATTCCTGCTACCATTGGTCCTAATACTGGCACATTTAAGATAAGATGAGATAAATTCTCTTCCCCTATAAAATAAATGATTGTATTTATTACTAGCGTAACGATAAAAATAAATACAAATATATGTAATGTGTGTTTTAGTGCTGACTTAAAAATGCCTTCTTCTTCGCAATGACAATGCTCATGTTCACAGATATGTCCAATTTCTTCTTCTACCTTCTCCTCTGGTGCATTTTGACCTTTTCTTTTTTTGATTGCCCTTACAACAAAATCAATGATAAATCCTATCACAATACCTGCAACTAATTTAATGGCTAATATTTGTAATATTAATGAAAGTGGTGCTGCTTCTGAAATTAACACAGGAAGCATTTCGTCCGAAGTAGCTAAAAAGATAGCTACCAATGTTCCTAAAGAAATAATTCTTCCTGCATAAAGGCTTGCAGCTGCTGCAGAAAAACCACACTGTGGAAAAATTCCTAAAATTCCTCCTAAAAGTGGTCCAAATTTCCCTGATTTCTGTACTGCCTTTTTTACTTTATTGCTTGTTTTATGTTCTATATATTCCATAATAAGATATGTAATGAATAAAAACGGTAATAGTTTTACGCTATCTATTATGGCATCTTCTATCACTTCCCACATATATTTTCTCTCCTTTTTCTTACTTTTGGTATCATACCATAATTTTCCTCTTTTCACAAGGAATTTTTTATAATTCCTCCTGCTTTTATAAAAAGTAGGAGGAGGGATTTGGAATTATCCCTCTTCCCTCCTCTCTCCTTTTCAAACTTCCAAAAACTCTTTCACATCTTTCAACAAAAAAGTATCTGTAGGAGAACCTATTTTTACCATTCTTTCCAAGCTTATCTCTTCCTCCGGAACTATAAGAACGTTTTGACAGATTCTAAAGTCGTTACACATCTGAATCAAAAGTTCTTTAACTTTTGGTCGTAAATCTTTAAACGACTTTTGTATTCTTATTATTGCTAACATTTCAGACGGTGAATCGTCTAATATTCTTGCAGCAATTTCTCCTATTATTTTATCTCCTTTCAAAACAGTAAAGTAAAAAACTAAAGATAAATCTCCTCCCCAATAAGAAAATAATTTCTCCCACTCTTTCATCAATTCTTGTTTTTCGCCTTCAGAAGCTTTGTAACTTCTGACTATCATTCTTAAGTCTTTTGTTTTCATTGGCCTAATGTGAATTGCTTTCCGTCCGTTTGTTTTTATGCCATACATAGCATACTCCTTTCTTATTGTAAACCCAATCTATGTTACATAAATATTATACCATTTTCTTGCTTCTTCTTCAACTAGTTTTTACCTATCCACTAGAAAATTATTAGTATTTCATAACTTTTTAGTACTTATTTTTTATAATTATTCTCTATTATTTTCATTTTTCTCTTTCACAGGAAAAAGGGCCAATTGGCCCTCTTCCCTTTAAGCAATCTGAACTTCCTTTACCAAGAGTGGATAACTAACGTCAGTTGTATAAATATAAACCTTATCATACAACTGTACTTCTTTTAAGAGGTGAATGAACATCTCCTCGATTTCTCCCCTCTTTGCTTTATCCTGTTTGGAAGGGAAGAAGAACTCTACATAGGCCTCGCAGCCGTATGTTCCTCTCTTTGCCTTGGTCTCTATCAAACCGATAACCACATCGTTTCCGTTTATCTCCTCTACGATGGCAAAACAGAAGTCTGTAAGAGATTTCTGAAATTGTTTGATTTCTCTTCTCTCATCAACAATAGCATCTCTCAGCTCTTTGCTGATTGGCAAATGAAATCTGTCAATATACCTTGCAGCATCGGCTGTTATAGCCGGTCTTATCGCATACTTTCCCTCCCTTAGGATATAGCTAGCATCCATTTGACTTTTCCGATTTCTGTTCATTTTTTGCTTACTCCTTTACTTTTGTATTTTAACGTTACGTTAACCATTATATCATAATTTATCTTTCTTTGCAACTTTTTCTGTTACTTTTTGAACATTAGGGAATGTCCCTAATGTTCAAAATTTTATCTATGTTTTGCATTACACAGTCATAGCCATATTGGTAGCAACTATCTAATTTTTCTATATCTAAAAGTCCTACTTTATCTGTTGTTACATTCAATACTAAATCACTCATTTCTAAACTTTCTTCTGCTATTTTATTTCCCATAATATCAATGGTTTTCATGACAATATCCATTAGATTACTGGTTTCATCTATGGGGTCTGCATCAAATTTAACGGCAATTACTTTATCTGCTCCTTGTTTTTTTACTTCAAAAACGGGAACATTATCTAAAGCTCCTCCATCCATAAAGGCATGTGTCTTTATTCTGCAAGGACTAAATACTGCTGGAAAGCTACTACTTGCACGTATGGCCTTTCCTACAGTACTATCTAAAATATATTGTGAGTTATCTACCTTTTCTTTTGGCATTTGATTGGTAAATACATATTCTTTCGATTCTGTAATATCTACTGCTGGAATCACAATTGGCATTTTTATATCTTTTAACACTTTTACCTGTTTTTGCTGTGCTATCTTATCATATATTTCTTCTATGGCTTCTCCACTTTTTAATCCTGTTATGGCTTTTTTACTTCCTATTTTCATTACATTTTGAATTCCGGATAATAGGGGCATACTATTCATTCCTATTACTTTTTTTGCATGTTTTTTAAAAAGATGAAATATTTCTTCTGGATCATACCCAATGGCATATAAAGAGGCTATCATGCTACCAGCACTTGTTCCACCTATGACATCTATTGTAATATGGTTATCTTGTAATGCTTTCAAAACTCCTGCATGTGCAATTCCTCTAATTCCTCCACCTGATAATGCTAGCCCCAGTTTCACCTTTTCTTCACAATCCCTTCTATCTTTTCTTTTATCCAATAATTTTTACTATTCTCTAATTAATAAATAAACTTTTTTAGTAATATGTAAGCAAACTTTTCTCTCTTTATTTTTAGTATTTACTAATTTTGTATCTTTAATCAAATTTTAAGGCATTTATCTTTATTTTTACTTTTTAAAAAACTGTATTTTCGGTCTAAAATTGGTTCAAAAAAGAGACCAAATAAACACAATATTTTGTGTCTATTCGGCCTCTTTTTTATTTATATGAAACAATTGATAAATTACTCTTGTGTAAATGGAAGCACAGCAATTTGTCTTGCTCTTTTTACAGCAATTGTAATATCTCTTTGATGCTTTGCACAAGCACCAGTTGCTCTTCGTGGTAAGATTTTTCCTTTATCATTAATAAATTTCTTTAATTGATCAGCATTTTTGTAATCTAATACAAAGTTTTTATCAGCACATAAAGGACATACTTTCTTTCTTACTTTTCTAAATCTTGGATTGAAATCATCATCCATATTGTTGTTTCTATTATTTCTTTTTTGCTTCTTGTCTGCCATCTTTCTTCCCCCCTAACCGACTTATTTACTCCTTTAAAATGGTAGGTCATCTCCTGAAGATACTGCGAAATCTGAACTTGAATTTCCTACATCTGGCATTGCTCCAAAAGTTGCATCAAAATTTCCGCCTGCATCTTGTTCTCTTTTGCTATCTGCAAAATATGCTTCTTCTGCAACTACTTCTGTTATATAATGCTTTTGACCTTGGTCATCATCCCAAGTTCTTGTTTGTATTCTTCCTATAATACCTACTTGTTGTCCTTTTCTAAAATATTTACTACAGAATTCTCCTAATTTACTCCACGCAACAATATTAATAAAATCAGCTTGTCTCTCTTCTCCTTGTCTTACAAATCTTCTATTTACTGCCAAACTAAAAGATGCTACTAGAGTATTATTTGTCTGTGTGTATCTCACTTCTGGATCTCTTGTTAATCTTCCCATTAATATAACTTTGTTCATGCTTTTGCACCTAACCTTTCTTTAAGAAAAGCCCCTATTCTTCATTTTTTATTGTCATAAACTTAATAACTTCATCTGTAATTCTGTAATTTCTTTCAAGTTCTGCAATTAAACTTGGATTTGCTTCAAAGTAGTATACAGCATAATATCCTTCTGTGTTTTTCTTTACTTCGTATGCTAATTTTTTCTTTCCTAATTCTTCTACTTTTTCTACTTTTCCATCTGTATTAATCAAATCTGAAAATTTTGTTATTACTGATTTTGTAGCTTCCTCATCAAGATTTGGATTAATAATGATAACACTTTCGTATTTGTTCATTATTTTTCACCTCCTTTTGGATTAATAACCTATTCTTTTGAATAAGTAAGGATGTAAAAATTATGTTCTCATTTTTACACAAAGGTATTTTACCATAAAAATTCCTAAAACACAAGCATTTTTTATAAAATTTACATATTATTATGAAAGAAATGTGATAATGTCTTAAGTAATGAAATGAGAAAATGTCCCAAC
>CAMMAC010000027.1 GCA_946493085.1 uncultured Clostridiaceae bacterium | reverse complement strand
AAATTAGTGCTAATGTTTAAAAAATTTTGAGACATTTTCAAAAATGATTGACATAGTTTGGAGAATAATAATTTTAAATTAATATTATCATAGTTAGCGTAATCCCAATAATTCTCTTTTGCTCTTTTCTATACATTGATTTTTCCACTTTATTTTTATAACATACGATAAGCTTTTATTATATTACCTCCGTTGTTATTACTATTAAAACTAATCGTTATTGTTTGACCTTCTTTTAAAGGAATATAAATACCTTTGCAGTCACCATAATCCGTATCACTACCGCCTAAAATATAAATAGTTATGCCATTTATCTTTACTTCTGCAGAACTATTATCACTCCATGTTCTTACATAACCTGCGATAATACAATCCTCAGAAGCAGTATATTCTACTTGAGTTAAGTTAGAACCATTACATACAACATCTATGATTTCATTTGGATTAATATAAAAAGTATTCTTATTAATTTGATTTTTTAGTAGATTCACTTCTTCTGATAATTTAGCTAATTCTTTTTGCAAAGTTTGAATCATTTCTAAATTTTCCACATCCTCTTCCGATTCTAAACTTTTTTCTAATTCTAATTGTAAAGTATTTAATTGTTTTTCTTCTTGCAATTGAGCAAGTTGTATATTTTCTTTTGCTTTTTGTGCAATAGTTATAATACTATTATCTCCTACTAACGTTCCTATACTAACTCCTGCTAGGATAATTAATATTATTATCGTTACTACTAACGCTACTAATGTAACTCCTCTTTGACACCTCATCTCATTCCTTCCTTTCTCTTATGTTTTCCTATTTTTATATATTTATACTCTATATTTTATATTACCTTTTGGTTAACTGTCAATATTTATTCTATTATCTTCTTTTTATCTCAAATCTTCTATATATTTTATGTTATCTTTTGAATACATAATAGTTTTTCCACATACACCTCTTACTTCACAAATATGCACAATTCAAGTCAGCTTGAGCCTTGTTGTATATGCAAAAATTTTCGATTCCTATGCAATAAAAAATAAGCTAAAAATAATTTTTCAGCTTATTTTTATGAATACTATATATTTATTTTTTAGCCAAATATTTATTAAATATACTATTATCTAAATCGTAGGTATAATAATTATATTTTAAATCACTATTTATCTTTAATTTTCTATTTGCCCAATCTTGAAGAGAATACTGAACATCACCAGCCACAAATCTCAGTGACATATTCTCCACACATATACACAGCTCCCCAACAGAAGATATGCTTCCTATTAATAAAATAACAATTATCACTACCTTGCTTATTTTAGATTTTTCGTGAATTACCATATCTATTGTTAATATCGTATAAACTAATAATGGAAGAATAGAAACTCTCATGCAAAAATCATTATATAATCCCATTTTAAAAAATGGTAAAACAATTAATAAAACAGTAGATATCCAATAAAATAAATTTTTCTTATTTCTCTTAAATAATATGAAAGTATATGGTAAAACAGATAAGATAAAACATACATATACTAATATATTAGCTCCAGAGTATTTTACCAATTGTACCGTAACATCTGTTGGCTTTTCTTCTAAAACATTTCCTAAAAAATAGATTAATAAAACCGTTCCTAAAGTTATACCCACTACTATATTGGATAAACTAAAAATTTTTTTTAGTAACAGTTTCATATTTTTAGTTTTTACTCCATAAATTATGACCATTACCAAAAGAAAACAAACAATACCTATAAAAGAAAAGGATGCGTAAAACAGCATAGGAAGACAAAGCATTACATAGTGTTCTATATCGAATTTATTATCATATAAAATAGTAAATATAATCCATGGAACAATGCATTGAGGAAATACCCACCTCAATAAAACAAGATTGCTTGAATATTGTAACTTATACTGATCATTAAACACAAACCATTCCCCAGTAGCTATTGGTTGATTTGTAATTACTAATTTTCCCAATGTTTGTGATAACACTACACATGTAGAAAAAAATAGTAGAACACCAATTGCTATTACTTGTTTTAGAATTGTATCTGCTTTTGTAACCTTCAATATACCTAATATAGCTAATAATAATCCTAGCATTGTCCATATACCATTAAAAAATATAGCCAAATTTACTGATGAAAATAGTTTTCCTATTACAGCCGGTACCATGTATTGCCCCAAATAATATGTAAGCATACTAGTTTCTCCATGATTGTTATAATATACTGGCCATGAATGATTGGTTAAGTCTGATAATACTGCATTATGTTTAGTATAATCACCTGCTTGATTTGCAAAACCCGTCCAACCTAAAACCCAACCTAATAAAATAACCAAAAAACATAAGGGTAAAAATAACCTCATACTAATGTAGATTGGTTCTACTTTTTCCAGATTTTTTTTGAACTTTTTATAATATTCATAAATAGCAATGAATAATATAATAGAAGCTGGTATAGAAATGATATACTTTGTCCAACCTATTAAAAATATCAAAATGGAAATATAGATATAGACAATAGCACATAGAAAAAAACCTGTTCCATTAATCCTAATTTTTTCTATTCTAATGTTCAAAATTTGTTTCATTTATTTTTACTCCATTTTTTAATTTTTTATTTATCGTTTTAAAATCTTTTATTGCTTGTATACCTATTTTAGTAATTTTCTTTAAGTTAATAGAATTCTTTCCCCCTTGTCTAGGTCTAAACGTAATTTCTTTAAACTCTACTTTTTCTTTATTATGCAGTAATAATACAGTAAGCATCACATTAGATAAATTAAAATGTTCTGGAATCATATCATAATATTTCTTAAGTGTGTCCCTATCTATTAATCTAAAAGGTGTATTGGCATCTGTAATATTTAAATGGAAAATCATAAATAGGACAAATTTTAATACTTTAGTCACTACTATTCTCGAAAATCCATCTTCTCTATTCTTTCTATAACCAATAATTGCATGGTAATCTTTGCGTTCCTCCCAAAATTTCCAAAATTCTTCTGGAAGAGTTTGCCCATCAGAATCTGTTTGAAATATGTAAACTGCCTGATTATCTATAGCATACTTATATCCATAAAGTATAGTGTCCCTATGCCCTCCATTCTCTTTATCTAGAACAACTAAATGCGTAAGTTCTTCTTTTAACTTTTCTAATATTTGCAACGTAGAATCTTTTGACCCGTCATTTATAATAACTAACTTAGAACCATTTCCTATCCTTTCTACAATTTCATGCCATTCTATGGCTACTTTTGCAATATTAGCTTCTTCATTATATGCTGGAATTATGATATATAAATTCTCCATCTTTTTCTCCCCTTCTTTATCTTCATTTGTTCTTCATACAAATTCTACTATGTAAATTAAAACATATCATTTTATTTGTGTCAATGCCTTTGTTTTTTTCTATAAAAAATATTTTCTATCCATTAGTTTGTTTAAATCTATACACAATATGCATCGTTACAATTAAAATCATAATATTTTTATACAATAAAAAAGCTACTAACAAATTACTTTATCAGTAGCCAAAAACCACATTGTAGTTTTTTCGTATAAAAAATAATTACAATTCCGCTTGAAGAAAAGGAATTAATCTTTTTGGTACATATGTCCAATCATTCATCCCTTGTATAGGAATATCTGTCCATAATAATTTTATTACATTGTGTTTACTATGATTGTTTGCCACAAAATAAACAATAAACGTAAAAATTCTGTCTTTTCGAACTTTAATGATAACCAAATCTCCTACTTCTATATATTGTCTTTCTCTTTCATTTTTAATAAGATATTCTACATTTCCCATATTTTCTCTATTGTAGACTATCTTTTCTGTTTCTTTTTTTGAAACATCATCTTTTTTGGCAATATAATACATTTGTGTTTCTTCATCCACTTTTGCACACCCTAATGTTTCAAAATTCAAAGACTGTGGTTTATATCTATCTGCACCATTATAATCTCCATAAAGTCTTACACGTATTTCTTTTTTCTTTGCCAATTCTTGTTTTTTCTCACTAGATGTGTATAACACTATTTCGGCATGTTGCTGTAAAAAAGAAAACTCTTCCTCTTTCTTTATATTTATGATACGTATTTTGTCTTTATTACGCTCCCATAATTGAAAGAAGATATATGCATTTTGGCATTTTATGCTTTTCTCTTCTACTAGCATTAATTCTTGTACTGTTTTCATCATCCCACTAGAAATCCAAATGCTATTATTAAAGAATAAATTATTCTCTATAATATTCCGCAAATACCTTACTTTTAGCATAAAGACATCCATAAAAATAATGGTATCTTTGCAAAAATATTCTTTTGTAAAAGGCTCTGCATCTTTAAAATCCACTACTCCCTGAATTGCTATCCGTTGTTCTGACATTTTGTTTTTCCTCCTTATTTTTTATACTCTTAACTATAATTCAAATTAAACGAATTATAAAAAACTATGCTACGTTTTGTATTATAGCATAGTTTAACATAATATTCAATTATTTTATATTTTAAAAGATTTTTGAGTAATAATACTTGTGAACTTTAAGGAACGTCCCTAAATTGCATTTTATTTTTAATACATTCCGCCCATGTCTGCTTCTGCTCCATGGTTTGCACAACTACAATTTTCTTCTTTTTTATCGGTTACAATACTTTCTGTGGTAAGTACCATAGAGGCAATAGATGCAGCATTCTGAAGAGCACTTCTAGATACTTTTGTAGGATCTACTACTCCGGCTTTTTTCATATCTTCATAAGTATTGTTTGCTGCATTAAATCCTATTCCTTTTTCACTACTCTTTACTTTTTCTACAATAACAGCTGGCTCTAAACCTGCATTTACTGCTATTTGTTTTGCTGGTTCTTCTAATGCTTTTAATACAATACTTGCTCCTAACCTTTCGTCTCCTGTTAGTTTATTTACTTCTTTTTCTACTTCTGGAATGATATTTAAGTAAGCTGTTCCTCCACCTGCTACAATTCCTTCTTCTACTGCTGCTTTTGTAGCAGATAAAGCATCTTCTATTCTTAATTTTTTATCTTTCATTTCTACTTCTGTTGCAGCACCTACACCAATAACAGCAACACCTCCTGCAATTTTTGCAAGTCTTTCTTGTAGATTTTCTTTTTCAAATTCGCTCTTTTCGTCTGCTATTTGTGCTTTAATTTGTCCTACACGGTCTGCTATTTGTTGTTTATCTCCCATTCCGTCTACAATGATAGTATTTTCTTTTTGTACTTTTATTTGTTTTGCTCTACCTAATTGTTCGATAGTTGTATCTTTTAATTCTAATCCTAAATCAGATGTAATCACTTCTCCACCTGTTAAAATAGCAATATCTTGTAACATAGCTTTTCTCTTATCTCCATATCCAGGTGCTTTTACGGCTACTACATTTAATACGCCTCTTAATTTATTTAAGATAAGAGTAGATAATGCTTCTTGTTCTACATCATCACAAATAATGACTAATTTACCAGATTGTTGCATTAAATTTTCTAGTAATGGTAATATTTCTTGAATATTACTAATTTTCTTATCTGTAATTAAAATATATGGATTATCTACAATAGCTTCCATTTTTTCTGTATCTGTTACCATGTATGGAGAAACATATCCTTTATCAAATTGCATTCCTTCTACAATATTTAATTCTGTATTAGAAGTTTTAGATTCTTCTATGGTAATAACTCCATCTTTAGAAACTTTTTCCATTGCTTCGGAAATTAGTTCTCCTACTTCTTCATTATTTGCGGAAATGCTTGCAACCCTCGCAATATCTTCTTTACCATTTACTGGTACGCTAATTTTCTTTAATGCTTCTACAGATGCACCTACTGCTTTGTCCATACCTCTTTTAATAGCCATTGGGTCTCCACCTGCGGCTACGTTTTTTACACCTTCTTTAATCATGCTTTGTGCTAAAACTGTAGCTGTTGTAGTTCCATCCCCTGCTACATCATTTGTTTTTGTAGAAACTTCTTTTACAAGTTGTGCTCCCATATTTTCAAATGGATCATCTAATTCTATTTCTTTTGCAATCGTAACACCATCGTTTGTAATAAGAGGTGCTCCAAATTTTTTATCTAATACCACATTTCTTCCTTTTGGTCCTAATGTAACCTTTACTGTATCTGCTAACTGATTAACACCATTTAATAAACTTTTTCTGGCTTCTTCACCAAATTTAATTTGTTTTGCCATTTTTCATTCCTCCTTAAAATTTTTAAACTTTTCTATTTAGTCTTTTACTCTGCAATTGCTAAAATATCGCTTTGTTTTACAATGATATATTCTTCTCCTTCGTATTTTATTTCTGTTCCAGCATATTTATTTACTACTACTTTATCTCCTTTTTGGATGTACATTTTTACTTCTTTTCCATCTACTTCTCCACCTGGTCCTACGGCAATTACTTCAGCAATTTGAGGTTTTTCTTTACTATTTCCAGCTAAAATAATACCACTCTTTGTTGTTTCCTCACTTTCTATCATCTTTATAATTACTCTGTCTGCTAATGGTTTTAACATTTTACATTACCTCCTTAATATTTAAAACACTTTTTGTATTAGCACTCTTTATCTGAGACTGCTAATAATGTATACCCATTTATAAAAAAAGTCAATACTCTTTTTTCAATTTTCACATATTTTTCACAAAACTTTTATTTCGTTTATTATATGCTTCACATGTCTCAAAAATGTCAGGGATAATTGGGACATATGCTATTAATAATTAGTTTATATATTTTAGTAATAACTTAATAACATAAAAGAGATTGAATGTAAGAAATAATAAAGAGAAAATTTAAATAATATTTGACGTTATCCGAAAGGTAATGTATAATAAAAGTATAAATAATTCTGTAATGGAAAACATAAGAAAAAAGGAGATTGAGAAAAATGAGAAAAAATATTGGAATCACACTGATATCCTTAGTAGTTACTATAGTTGTCTTAATTATTTTAGCAGGTGTAAGTATTAATATGTTAGTAGGGGATAATGGTATTATTACTTTAGCACAAAAAGCAAAAGAAAAAACAATATATGCAGGACAAGAAGAACAGGAACAATTAAATCAACTATACCTAGAAATAGGAGAAAGTGGAATCGATGATTCTGGTAAAAAAGATGAAATAATTGAATTATTACAAAAACAGGTAGAAGAATTACAACAACAAATAGATGATCAAGCTACTCAAATAGCAGATTTAGAAAGTCAAATATCTAATAAAGACGAAAATATCAATAATGTACAATCAGAGTTAGATAATTTAAAAACAGAATTAGCCAAAGCAAATGCTACCGAAGATAAAATACTAAGTGGTTATACAGCATATAGTAACAATCAATTATTAACAGGAACTATGCCTTTAAAAAACGGTTCTAGTAAAGCATTAGCTATCAGTACAGGAGAAAATGGATTATATCAAGTATTTTCAACTGGCTTTTATCCTTCTGAATCTCACTTTAACTTGACCGGTACATCAGAGGTATACTCTTCTTATGCAGATGTCGCTAATGCTTTAGACATTACTTCTTCTAAAATAGCACAAGGTCAAAGTATTGCTGGTATAGCAGGAAATTATACCTCTGATGCTAATGCAACTGCTAATAACCTAAGTAATGGTACAACAGCATATGTAAATGGGCAAAAAATAATAGGAAATGGTTCTGATGTAACTAACAGCTATAATAATGGCTATAATGCTGGATATACAGCTGGTAGCTCAACAGGTAAAGAATCTGTTACTGTAACATTTACTGTATATGGAGAAAATGGAGGTTTATGGATAAAACCAAAAACCTATACTGTTAAATATGGTCAAACAGGTAACTTTGAAACAGATGGTGGCACAGCTAATCATGGAGGTGTATGTAGTATCACTTCTTGGAATTAAACCTTAATACAATATTTTCTAGGGGAGGAATTTGAAAAAATGAGACATACAAAAGAAAATACTGACATTGCAAAAATAGAAGAAGAAAAAAATTTAAATAGCCTATATGATGAGTTAGTAAGTTACAATAATATTAGTTTTTCCCACCGAAGAATGGAATTCTCAATTAGTAGAATTACAAAATAAATTTAATACATTACAAGCAGAATTTGAAACATTTAAAACCACAATAGCCACATCCATAACAGGTCAAGAAGTACCTACATCAGAGACAGATACGCTAGATACAATGGCAGAAAATATAGAAAAAATCGTACAAGAAAAAACTAAAACAGCTACAGCTACAGCAAATGACATTTTAGAAGGGAAAACAGCTTGGGTTAACGGTACAGAGATAACTGGAACTAACAAAGGCTATGAGGCTGGATATCAAGCCCCTTATAGATTAACTGCCACTGGTGCAAATGCTAACCAATTTACTATTTCTATTCCTGCTTATACCAATAATGCTATTTTAATTTTATTTAGTAATAATGATGCTGCTGCCTATCCTTCTGTTACTTGTTCTAGTTCTTCTGTTATTATTACTCAAATCGGTCAACATTACGCCAACTATACAACTGACCGTGGAAATTGCACAAGAGTATATTATATCACCAATAATAGCGGTAGTGCTCAAAGCTTGCAATGTTATAGAAATGGATATGGTTGGACTTTTACAGGTATGTTATTTACAAGATAAATACTCATAAAAAAAGTATGTTACAATTTTTCCCAAGTTGTAACATACTTTTTTATTACATAAGAAACTCTATAAATTAGATGCTATTGCAATTTTTCAAGAGATAGTAGTATTTCTTTTGTGAGCATATAATATAGCTATAAGCATTTTTAAAAAATTCCTATTACATTGCCCCTCTCATCTAATGTAATATTTTCAGCCGCTGGATGTTTTGGAAGTCCTGGCATTGTCATAATTTTTCCTGTAATGGCTACAATAAATTCTGCTCCTGCCCTCAATTTTACTTCTTTTACATGTATCGTATAAGGTGTTTGATCCGTTATGTTTTTGGGATCATCAGACAAAGAATTTTGTGTTTTTGCAATGCAAACTGGTAAACTTCCATATCCCAATTCCTTTATTCTTTCTATTTGTGTCCTTGCTTCTTCTGTATATTCCACTTTCTCTGCTCCATAAATTTTGGTAGCTATTTTTTCTATTTTTTCTTCTATTGCTTCTTCTAATTCATAACAATAGTCTAATGATGATGCTTCACTTTGGTTCTTGCAAAGTTTTGCTACTTTTCTAGCTAAATCGGTAGCTCCTTCTCCACCTTTTTCCCAAGCCTCTACTAAACTTACCTGTACTTCTTCCTTTGTTTGCTCTTTTATGCTATTTTCTAAATACTGTAACTCTTCTTCTGTATCTGTTTTGTAGCGGTTAATTGCTACAATAACTGGCAAATGATACACATTTTGCATATTCTGAATATGCTTCATTAAATTCTTCATACCTTTTGCCAACGCTTCTTTATTTTCATCTTGTATATGTTCTTTTTCTGCTCCTCCATGGTATTTTAATGCCTTTAATGTTGCCACAATTACCACTACATTTGGTCTAATTCCTGCTTTTCTACATTTTATATCCAAGAATTTTTCTGCTCCTAAATCTGCCCCAAATCCAGCTTCAGTCACACAATAATCTGCTAAAGACATGCCTAATTTTGTGGCTATGATACTATTACATCCATGAGCGATATTGGCAAATGGCCCTCCATGAATAATGGCTGGTGTATGTTCTAAAGTTTGCACTAAATTTGGCTCTATGGCATCTTTTAATAAAACTGCCATTGCTCCTTCTGCCTTTAAATCTTTTGCCTTTACCGTTTTTCCTTCTTCATTATAGCCTATAATAATATTTCCCAATCTTCTTTTTAAATCTTCTCTATCTTTTGCTAGGCATAAAATAGCCATAATTTCTGATGCCACTGTAATATCAAATCCATCTTCTCTTGGCACCATGTTTTTCTCTCTTGATAGTCCTACTTCTACTTTTCTAAGTTGTCTATCATTTAAGTCCATGCATCTTTTCCATGTTACTTCTTTTATATGCAAGTCATTTCCTTGAAAAATATGATTATCTATCATAGCAGCTAACAAATTGTTGGCAGCTGTAACAGCATGTATATCTCCTGTAAAGTGAAGATTAATATCTTCCATAGGTGCTACTTGTGCATATCCTCCACCAGTTGCTCCTCCTTTTATACCAAATACAGGACCTAAGGATGGTTCTCTTAAGGCTAAGATGGATTTTGCTCCTATTTTTCTCAAACCATCTGCTAACCCTATAGATATGGTTGTTTTTCCTTCTCCCAATGGAGTAGGATTAATAGCTGTTACTAAAACTAAATTTCCTTTTCTTCTTTCTTTTAACCTATTTTGTACATCTAATGAAATTTTGGCTTTCCACTTACCATATAAACTTATTTCATCTTCTCTTAATCCTATCTCTTTTGCTACCTGCGAAATTGGTTTTAATTCTACTTTTTTAGCAATTTCTATATCCTCCATCTTTTCTCCACCCTTTCTTTCTAATTGTACTATTCTATGTAAATATGTATATTCAGAAATTTTTTAGTGACACATAAGCTACCAAACAAACCTTATACTATGAAATAAACCGGATTTTCTAAAAACCCAGTTTATACAATCAATCCTACTATAATACCAATTAAAGCCCCAACAAAAACTTGCTTTGGCGTATGTCCTAAAACTTCTACTAATTTTCCTGATACTTCTACACCTGTAAGTCCTGGTGTTTCTACTATTTTATTTAATAATTCTGCCTGTTTTCCTGCTGCTCTTCTTACCCCTGCAGCATCATACATTACCACAATAGAAAATACAACTGCTATGGCAAAAATAGGAGATTCTATCCCATATGCTCTCCCTATCATAGTAGTTAATGAAGTTACTACCGCAGAATGAGAACTTGGCATTCCACCAGCTCCTAATATTCTTTTAAAATTAAATTTTTTTGTTTCTACTAAATCCCATATTAATTTAAATAACTGTATTCCAAACCATACAGCAAATGGTGTAATTAAATAACGATATTGTTCCCAAAATTCTATCATTGTAATACCCCTCTTGTCCTTCTTCCTAACTGTTTATTTTTAGCTTTCTTCTTCTCCTTTAATTGGAGTAAAGTTTTCTTCTTTTAATGTTCCATTTTCTTCTAATAAAATGGTAATTTTCTTTTCTGCATTTTGCAGAATTTCATTACATGTTTTGGATAATTTCATTCCTTCTTCAAATTTTGCCATGGATTCCTCTAAACTTAAATTTCCTTTTTCCAATTCTACTGTAATACTTTCTAATTTTGTCATTGCTTCTTCAAACGGTATTTCTTCTTTTTCCATGATTTTTATTCCTTTCTCTCTTATAAATTGCCTTTTCTTATTTATTAATATACTTTTTAATTCATTTCTCTTTTTTCAAAAGTTCCTGCTGTCACATCAATCGTATAATATACTAATGCTTCTGTAGTGCTACTATCCCTTACAGACACAATATATCTACCGTCTGCTTGTATGCCTTCCACACCAAATTTTACATTTTCTGTAGTACCATAATCTCCTCTTGCTATTGCAATTGCTCTTTCCTCTTCTGTCTCTGGACTCTCCTCAAACGTTTCTGAAGAAGTATTTTCTACCTCATTCTGTACTTGTGTATTTTCCTCCACTGGTGTTTGTACCTCTTCATTTGCTTGTGTATTTTCTTGCACATTTTCTTGTATATTTTCTATACTATTTTCTATAGGTTCTTCTACTTCATTTCCGGCTACCACTGTGCCAATTGTCTCATTTGTTTTGTGAGGACTTGGAAAAGCAAACCATACAATTAAGATAGCTGCTATTACGATAATAACAATAGCAAGAATTACCATTCCTATTTTCTTTTTCAAATTAGTTTCCTCCCATTCCCTTTATTGTTATTAGATGCTTTCTTTTTACTTTTGTCATTTTCATCTCTGCATACCTATTTTCTATTGGTAAATGTTATTCTCTATTTCACAATTGCTGGAACTTTACCATCTGCAAGAGTAAGCGTTATATTGTCTCCTTTTTCCAGCTGTTTTACACTTTTTACCATATGTTCTTGTTTTGTTATAATACTATAACCTCTTGCTAATGTTTTCAAAGGACTTAGTGCGTCCAGTTTCGCTATTTGCTCTACCATTTTTGTTTTTTCATCTTTTACTTTGTTCTGCAATCCTGTTACTAATTGCTTGAAATATTTATCTAATAACATATACTTTTCATTAATATTTCCATAAGGATCTTTATATACTTTACTTGCCATACATTTTTGAAAACGTAGGCTCTTTAATTCTAGTTGTTTTTTTAAAGCTAGTTTTTGTCTATTTTCTAACGTTTTTATTTTTTCTTCTACTTCTTTTATATTAGGAACTGCTAATTCTGCAGCAGCAGATGGTGTAGGCGCTCTTAAGTCTGCTACGAAATCTGCAATGGTAAAATCTGTTTCATGCCCCACTGCTGATATAATTGGTAATTTTGAAGCATAAATTGCCCTTGCTACCATTTCTTCATTAAATGGCCATAAATCCTCTAAAGAACCTCCTCCTCTTGCTAGAATAATCACATCTGCCAGATTTTCTTCATTCATTCTTTGAATAGCCTCTACTATTTTTTCAGCTGCTCCTTGCCCTTGCACTGGTACTGGTAATAAACGAATATGTACATTCGGATTTCTTCTTGTTGAAACATTGATAATATCTCTAATAACTGCTCCCGTATTAGAAGTAAGTACTCCAATGTTTTTAGGCATAAAAGGAATCTTGATTTTATGGCTTTGCTCAAACAAACCTTCTTGCTCTAATTTGGCTTTTAATTTTTCAAATTCTGCATGTAAATCTCCTATACCTTCTTGTTGCATGGCTTTTGCATAAATTTGGTATACACCATCTCTTTCGAAAACAGACACTGTTCCTAATACCATTACCTTCATGCCATCTTTTGGTACAAATTGCAAATGACCAGTATAGGTTTTAAACATGACACATTTTATTAAGGATTTTTCATCTTTTAATGTAAAATACATATGTCCTGTATAATGATGCTTAAAATTAGAAATTTCTCCTTTTACCAATACATTTTGTAAAAAGGCGTCTTCTTCAAATTTTCCTTTTACGTATTGATTTAGCTCTGTAACTGTAATTGCCTGATATGTCATCTTTCGCATTCTCCTTATGCTAAATTTTCCTCTTTCACAATACTTGCTAAGATTCCATTGATAAATGCTCTTGCATTATCGTCTCCATATTTTTTAGCAAGTTCCACCGCTTCATTAATCACTACTTTATAGGGCGTTTTACTATATACCATTTCATAAATAGCAAGTTTCAAAATAGCCAAATCTATTTTGGCAATACGTTCTATACTCCATGCTTCTTTCAAATTTCTTTTTATTGCCTCTAAAATATCTGTTTCTTTTTCATGGATTCCATCCCAAATTTCTTGAACATAGGCTTTTTCTTCTGATGTCTGAATTTCATTTTCTTCAAAAAAGTTGGCTACTTCTTCTTCCTCTAGCTGTTTTTGTATTGTTTCACTATAAATTAGCTTAAAAGTCAATTCTCTTAGCTTAGTTCTTTTCATTTTATGTTCATTCCTTTTTCTACATTTTATCTATCCATCTTTTTAACTTTTCTTTGACATCTTCTTTATTGAGTTGTACATAGTTTCCTACATAGATTCCTATAAATACTAAAATAATGCCTACAATTAATTTGTAAAAACCTGTGCATAAAAGCAAAATAGCAATTAATGCTCCTATGATGGCTCCGCGGTATTTCATAAAAAATCCTTTAAAATCATTCATTATCTATTTCATTCCTTTCCGTTAAAGCTACATTATGATATATCTTTTTCTCCACTATTTACTACCACTGTATTTTCGGGTTGTAATTCTTTTACACTAATGTTTACTTCTTTTACCTCTAAGTCAGATGCTTTTTTAATAGCACTTTTAATTTTTGTTTGTAAATTATTGGACAATTCTTTAATAACAGCTGTCTCTTTCACATCTAAAATAACATTTACAATTAAATTTCTTTCCTTATCTAATACTATTCTTGCAGATACATTTTCAGCACTATCAAATCCTCTTACTACATTATTTACTAATTCTTCTAATGTATTTTTAGAAATAACAAGTTGTCCATCTGCATTTTGTAGCAAAATACCATCTTTTACTCCTCCAACTTCTTTATCATCTGCATTAAAGAAAATGCATTTAATAGCAAGTAATGCTAATAATACAGAAATTACCAAAATAATATTAGAAGTAGTTACATCATTTAGTGCAAACGTTATCATTTCATGAATGGCATCTAGGTCAATCCATCCAAAAATAACAACACAAATCATAACACATATGATTAACATTAAAGTGGAAAATAAAGCCAATCCTATTTTATCTAATATCTTCATTTTTATCACATTCCTTATTCCTCAATTTAGGTTTTTAAGGCTTTACCTATAAACCTTCTGTAAAGAAAAAGAAGCAGTATGCCCCCAAAGACGCATCCTGCTTTGTACTTTAGTTACATGCCTTGTTTATCGTCTTTATTATCTTGTTCTTCCTTTGCCTCTGTATTAACGCCTTGTACATGTACATTTACTTCTACTACTTTTAATCCTGTCATGCTCTCTACTGCTTTTTTTACTCTATTTTGAATTTCAAATGCTACATCTGGAATTCTTACGCCATATTCTACAATAATGTTTACGTCTATTTTTGTTTCTTTGTCTCCTACTTCTACTTTAATACCTTTGGCTAAATTTTTCTTTCCACTTAAAACTTCTGTAATACCTCCTGCAAATCCTCCTGCCATTTCAGCAACACCTGCTACTTCTGATACAGCAACACCTGCAATAACAGCAACTACATCATCTGCTATTCTAATTTCATTTGTATCATTGTCGGATAACGCAATTTCCTCTTGCTCTTTTACTTCTTCATTTTCATTTTTTATCTCTTCGTTTTCCATATGATTTACCTCCTTATTTTTCCTTTTGTTTTTTGCTATTATTAGTATACCAATATCTAGCTTGTTTTACAACAGTTTTTTTAAAAAAATTTTATTATTCTAATACAGCTCCTACTGACAATTCATTTCCTCTTAAAAAATCTGTTGCTTTCATTCTTTTGGCATTTTCTCCTTGCAATTCCACTATTTCTAGTATGCCTTCCTTTGCCATTACATATAAACCTTTTTTATCAGAGGAAAAAAGAATAGTTCCTGGCATAATATCTTTCATTTTGTAACTATATTCTATGAAATCTGGGAATAGAAGCATGATTTCTTCTTCCGTTAGTACTTTTACTCTCCAAAATTTTATCTTCTTTCCCTCATAAAAAGTGTAAGCTCCCATAATAGGGTTTAAACCTCTTACTAAGTCTTTAATTTGTTTTGCTGTTTGATTTTCCCAATCTATTTTTGCCATAGATTTATTCAGCATAGGTGCTATAGAAAAATTTTCTCCTTGTTTTTCTCTTTTTGCTGTTCCTTTTTCTATTTGTTCTAATGTCTTTACTAGTAG
This sequence comes from uncultured Clostridiaceae bacterium, assembly GCA_946493085.1. Taxonomy (GTDB): domain Bacteria; phylum Bacillota; class Clostridia; order TANB77; family CAG-508; genus UMGS1663. The sequence continues at coordinate 3,466 of CAMMAC010000027.1, read as the reverse complement.
TTTTCCTCCCACTTTAGAAAGTCTCTCCCAAAGCTCTCCTGTAGTTTCTTCTTCTCCTATAGCTACTTCTTCTTTTAAAATCATATCACCCGTATCCATACCTACATCCATATACATGGTAGTGACACCCGTTACTTTTTCCCCATTAATGACTGCCCATTGAATAGGTGCTGCTCCTCTATATTGTGGAAGTAAGGAACCATGTACATTAATACAACCATACTTTGGTATTTCTAATATGGACTTTGGCAAAATTTTTCCATAAGCTACCACACAAATCACATCTGGCTTCATTTGACTTATTTTTTGAATAAATGCCTCGTTATTTCTAATTTTTTCTGGCTGTTCCACTGGAAAACCTCTTTGCAAAGCATATTCCTTCACAGGAGAGGCAATCATTTTCATGCCTCTTCCCTTTGGTCTATCTGGATTCGTTACCACTCCTAATATAGGGTAACCTGCTTCATCAATTGCTTTTAAAGATTCTAATGCAAAATCGGGAGTTCCCATAAAAAGTACTTTTAACATATCTCTGCGCACCTCTTCTTTCTAAACTCTATTTCCACCCAAAGATTTCCTTACTTTTCTTCGCTTGGCTCTACATATTCTAAAGTACCTGGTATCATAAGGTCTGTAAACACAATTCCATTCAAATGATCTATTTCATGTGCTAATGCTTGTGCTAACAATTCTTTGGCATGAATTTTTACTTTTTTTCCATTGATATCTAATGCTTCTACTGTTACTTCTGCAGGTCTAATTAATTTAGCATATTTATTCGGAAAACTTAAGCATCCTTCTTCTACCTCTTGCTCTCCTTTTGCTTTTACAATGACTGGATTAATTAGTCGCAAAGGTTCTTTTCCATCATACAAATCAATTACAATAATTCTTTTTAATATGCCTACTTGTACTGCTGCAAGCCCCACTCCATTATATTTATGCATAGTTTCTATCATGTCTTCTATTAATTCTTTGATTCTATCATCAATTTGTTCCACTTCTCTGGATTTTTTTCTTAAAATTTCGTCTCCTTCTTCGCGAATTGTACGTATTGCCATTTTTATCTTCCTTTCTATAACATATTACTTGGATTAATTTCTATCATCACTCTTGTTTCATCCTTCGTTTTCTTTTGTATAAAATCTAAGCCTTGTTGCAAAAAATCTCTGACTTTTTCATCATATAAACATTTAATTAAAATACGAAAACGAAATTGTTTATTGATTTGTGTAATTGGTGATGCGACTGGTCTGTATAGTAAAATGCCTAATTTTTGCTCTTGCATTTTGGTTTTATAATATTCATACAAATTTTGTGCTATTTCCATCACCTTGTTTTCGTCTTTTCCTTGTATTCCAATCATTATTATATCGCAAAATGGTGGATATTTCAACTGTTTTCTAATACCTATTTCCGCTTGGTAAAAAGCCTTGTAGTCTTGTTTTGCAGCATACTGTATAGCTAGACTATCTGGGTTATAGGTTTGTACAATTACTTTGCCTGGCAGATTTTCTCTTCCTGCTCGCCCTGCTACCTGTGTTAAAATCTGAAAAGTCCTTTCATTGGCTCTAAAGTCTTCTATATTTAAGCTACCATCTGCTGCCATAACCCCTACCAAAGTAACATTAGGAAAATGATGCCCTTTTACCACCATTTGTGTTCCTATTAAAATATCAATATTTTCATTTTTAAATTTTTCTAATATCACTTCATGTCCATTTTTCTTGCTAACAGTGTCTGTATCCATGCGAATGGTGGTCGCCATAGGAAATATTTTATGAATTTCTTCCTCTAACTTTTGGGTTCCAGAGCCAAAATAACGAATGTTTTTACTTTGGCAGTTAGGACATATAGTGCTTGGTTTTTCTTCGTATCCACAATAATGGCATTTCAATTTATTTTCTCTTAAATGATAAGTTAATGTAATATCACAGTTTTTACACTTCAAGGTATAACCACAATCTCTACACATAATAAAGGTAGAATAGCCTCTTCTGTTTAAAAATAAAATAGTCTGCCTTTTGTTTTTTAAATTTTCTTCTACCGCTGTATATAACTGTGTACTAAGCATAGAACGATTTCCTTTGGCAAGCTGTTCTCTCATATCTACAATTTCTACTGTTGGAAGATGAGAGCTATTGGCTCTTTTCGTTAGTTCTAATAATGCTATATTTCCTTTTTGTGCTTGATAATAAGTGGCCATAGATGGAGTAGCACTTCCTAACACCAAAGGCACTTCCTTTTCCTTTGCCATCTTTCTTGCTACTTCTTTCGCATCATACCTTGGTGACATTTCAGACTGATAAGAGGTATCATGTTCTTCGTCAATAATAATAATTCCTAAATCTTTAACAGGGGCAAATATAGCAGAACGCGCTCCTATTACAATTTGTGCCACTCCTTTTTGAATACGTCTCCACTCATCATATCTTTCCCCTATAGACAACTTACTATGCAAAACTGCAATTTTTTCTTCTCCAAAACGATGAATAAATCTATCCACCATTTGTGGTGTTAAGGAAATTTCCGGTACTAATAAAATACTACTCTTTCCTTGCTCTAATACTTTTTCTATCAATTGCATATAGACTTCTGTTTTTCCGCGAACCTGTTACCCCAAATAAAAGATATTCTGCATGCATATTATCGTCTATCGCCTCTTCTATTTCTGTAAAAGCTCTTTGTTGTTCTGGTGTTAGTGGTAGCTTTGTTGTTCTTTCCTTTTTATTGTATAGCTGAAATGGATTTCTCTGTACTTCTTTTTCTTCAATGGTAATATATCCATTTTTTTGCAAAGTTTTCATCACTGCTTTGGATACTTCTGTGAAAAGAGATAGATCAGAAATGTTGGTTTCCCCATTATCTATTAAAAATTTCAACAGACGAATATGCTTTGGAGATGTAATCTGTTTGGTTTCTATCTCCCACTCAATTTCTTCTCTTTCTTTTGCTAAGTCTACAAAATTCGCTGTTTTTTCTTTTATACGGTTTTCTACCTTTTTTTTCATACTTCCTGGAGGCATCATTAATTTGATGCAATCCGATAGATTGCAAAAGTATCTTTTTGCCATCCATTTAGCAATTTCTACTTGCTCTTTGGTTAAAGCATTTTGATTTTCTATTTTGGCAATTTCTTTTGTTTGAAAAGAAGATTGTTCTTTTAATCCGATAATAAAGCCTTCTTCTAGTGTTTTTCTCTGCCCAAAAGGCACTAAAACATAGGCTCCTATTTTTGCCATGTTTTGCATAGCTTCTGGAACCTCATAATCGAATGTTCTATTTAAATCTCTTGCACTATTATTTAATATTACTTCTGCTATCAATTTTCTTCTTCCTCTTCTTTTTTCTTGCATTAGTATATCAAATTTTGTGGGAAGAAACAAGAAAAAGGTACCTAAAAAATCGTTAATTATGAAAGAAATGTGATAATGTCTTAAGTAATGAAATGAGAAAATGTCCCAAC
>CAMMAC010000026.1 GCA_946493085.1 uncultured Clostridiaceae bacterium | reverse complement strand
AGTTGGGACATTTTCTCATTTCATTACTTAAGACATTATCACATTTCTTTCATAAAAGAGAAAAAAGTGTTACTCCTATCATTGACACCATGAAAATGTATTGGTAAAATGAAAATGTAATTTCAAAAGAAAAAAGGGGAAAAGAAAAATGGAAGGATATGAGGAAGTTCAAGTAAATATACAAAGGAAATATGATGCCTGTAGGAAACAGTTATTAGAGCTTTCAAAAAATCAAGATTTTGTGTTAGATGCAAGTGACAAAAAATGGAATCAGGAAATAGAGGAATGTTGTGATTTGAATTTTTCAAAAGAAAACATACAAGAAGAATTGATGATAGTGCATGCAACTGATTATTTCCCAGAGAATGGAGAAATAAAAACAAGCAAAAATGCAAATGTAATATATGGAGATGAAGAAGTCGGAAAATATTTTTCACATAGAAATACGATTCACTTTTCTCTTAACCATAGAGTAACGCAAAACGATGGTGGAAATTGGAGTGACATGAAGTATATGATTTTAATGCCATTTCAAGACCTGAATATACAAAATTTAGTAAGCTTAGAAGCAGTGGATTCTTATGTGGAAGGAAATATAGCACTTTCTGATAATGCAGTAATTTTAGTGAATGAAGAAAATTATGAGGAATTATCAGAAGAACAGAAAAAGCAATATCGTTTTTTTAAGTTTAAAGGAGATTCTAAAATAGCATTACAGGAAGCTTTAATATTATTGGGCAAAAAACCACAAAGAGCACATGTTCATAATTTATTGAGTGAAGAAAATGCAAAAGCAATTTTGGAATATAGGGAAAGACTATCGAAAGAGTATGGAAAATCTTTGGATAATTATCATTTTGGTTCTGCATATAAAGCAATGGAAGATAAAACAAGAGATAGGGATAGAATTTTGTACAAATTAAGAAATGGAAATATACCAGATACGAGAGAGCAAGAGCAAGTAATTAGTTTTGCGGAGGTGGAAAAAATAATAGGAGAAATAGAAGATTCTACTTATGGTCATGCAGAGTTTTTAAGGAAATATATTTTCTCCGGAATTGAAAAAAGAGAAGATAGACAATATTATTTATTGGAAGATAATAAAGCCTTGGCGAGAGCAAAGAATATGCGGAAATGAAAGTGATACAATTGATAAGAAGTACTATGAAGAATATGCTAAATCCTATCAGCAAGATAGAGAAAAACAGCGTAAGCAGGATAGAATAAAACAAGAAGCTAGGAGAAAACAGGAACTATTAGAAAAAAGAAATAAGATTTTAAATAAGAAATTTGGAGAAATATTAAACCAAGAAGAAATAGAAGAATTAAGCGATATAGAAAGAGAATATTTCCAGCAAGTAAGAAAAGACTTGCCTCATGGTGATTGTTTACTTTATCAATTAGATATAGAAAATGGAACATTAAAACTAATGCTTTCAGGGGACGATGCTTATGAAAAAGTATGCAATATGATGAGAGAAAATGTGCGGAATGTTAGAAGAAATTGGCTATATGACAGGAGAATTTAAAACAAACTTTATTCCTCAAAGAGAAGAAGAGAACATAACCATAAGACAACTGCTAGAAAGAGCAGAGCGTTATGCACAAGGTTGTAACAGGATATATGATGGAGAAAATATACAAATGAATGCCTATGGAGAAATGATAGAACAGCCAGTTTTTGAAGTAGGTGATTTTCAGGAAGTATATCAAAATAGTGATAAAACCAAAATGGAACAGGCAATACAAGATTTGAAAAATATGCCAAAAATAGAAAGAGAGAAGGAAGAAGATGGAGAGGAGTATCATGGAGAATTCCTATAAAATAGCACTAGCAGAAGTAGATAGTATTTTATCTTATACAGATAGCAAAATATTAGAAAAAATACCGAATAGTTTTCAGCAATTTGTAAAAGAGAACAAAGCAAAAAACTATACTGTATCCATTCATAAAGGAGTTTCTTTAGAACAACAGGATATCTCAAAAGAGGCAAAAGCTATTTTGGCATTATTATATAGAGATTATATCTGTGGTAAAGAAGAAAGAAAAAGACTAATAGAGGCAGAAAACAAAGAAAAGGAAATAATAGAGCAACAAAAACAGGAAAAATATGCTATAGATTTTGAAAAAAGAAAAGAAAATAATCATGAGGAGAAAGAAGAAATCAATTTGATGCCAATTCTTTCAAAAGATAAATGGTATAAAAAAATCATACAAAAATTAAAAAGGGTATTTTATAGAAAAGACAAATAAAAATAAAATTAAAAAAATGTACTCTACCATAAAATAGAGTGCATTTTTATTTTTAGAGCAATAAAACCAAAAAAATCTAAAAAAACCTATACAAAAATAGAAAAATAATGATATAATGCCAATGATAGAAAGAAAAATAACATAGGAGGAAGAATAGATGGGAAATATTGTACTACTAGATGACCTAACCATTAACCAAATAGCAGCAGGAGAAGTAATTGAAAGACCAGCATCAGTAGTGAAAGAATTAGTAGAAAATGCCATTGATGCAGGAGCGACTGTCATTAATGTGGAAATAAAAAATGGTGGAATATCCTATATACATGTAACAGATAATGGAAAAGGAATTTTGCCAGACGATATGGAAATTGCATTTGAAAGACATGCTACTTCCAAAATTAGAAGTGCACAAGACTTAGATACTGTAAAGTCTATGGGGTTTAGAGGAGAGGCATTAGCGAGTATAGCTTCTATTGCAAAAGTAACAATGCAATCGAAAACAAGAGTAAATGACATAGGATATGCTATTACAGTAGAAGGTGGAAATGTAATAGAAAAAAGGGAAGCAGGATGCCCAAACGGAACCACCATAACAGTAGAAAATTTATTTTACAATACACCAGTAAGATATAAATTTTTAAAGAAGGACTTTACAGAAGCGGGTTATATAGAAGATGTTATGACGAGAATTGCATTAGTAAATCCTAATATAGCCATTAAACTAATTAGTGGAGGGAAAACCGTTATTCAAACCTCTGGCAATGGAGATGTGAAAATTGTTATCTACAATATTTATGGAAAAGAAGTAGCAGAGAATTTATTAGAGGTAGATTATACTTATGAAGATATTCATGTAAAAGGTGTAGTGGGAAAACCAGCAATAGCTCGTTCTAATCGTTCTAATCAATTATTCTTTGTTAATCAAAGATATATCAAAGATAAAACACTCACTTCAGCAGCAGAGCAGGCTTTTAAGGGAATGATTACTATTGGAAAATTCGGATTTTTAGTATTAAATTTGGAAATGAATCCACAAAAAGTAGATGTTAATGTACATCCTACAAAATTGGAAGTACGTTTTGAAGAAGAAAGTAAAGTATTTAAAGCAGTATATCATGCTATAAAAGAAACTTTGTTAAAAGCAGATTTAGTATCTAATTCCGAAAGAGATTATTCTAAGGAAAGTAATGAAAAAGCAGTAGAAATAAATGCATATACACCAACAAATCCTATGCAAGGAATACCAGAACAAAAAGAGGAAAAGCTAGGATTATTCCAAAGATTTCGTGTAAAAAGAGATAATCCAATGGAAGTAGAAACTAACAATGTATTAGAAAAAGTGTATCAAGATAGACAGCAAAAGGAAAAGACAGATTTTGTATTAGACGGACAAATGCCAGAAAAAACAAATAATGTAGAACTTATACAAAAACCAAATATAGATAACTTTGTGCCAAAGCCTAATATAACAGATACTTTAATAGTAGATACTAATGCAGTAAAGCAAGAATTAGAGCAAAAAATGCAAAATCAGGATACACAAGTAGTGAATGTAAAAGAAGTTTTGGAAAAAGAACAAACGCAAAAAATAGATGTAGAAGCAATACAAGAAGCAAGCAAAGAAATAGAAAATGTACCTAAACCAGAAGAAAGTTTAGCAGCTCCAAAAGAAGAAGTAGATTTTGAAAAAATGTATAGTAGCATTTTTGGAAGTAATCCTAAAAAAGAAAATAAACAGGAAAATGCAGTTCAGGAGGAAACAGGAGCTTATTTATTAAAAGATGCTATGCCAAAACAAGTAGAAAATGTTTCATTATTTGAAGGAAGAGAAGAAAATAAAAGACCTGCATATAAATTTATAGGAATTGCTTTTTCTACTTATATCTTGATTGAGATGGGAAATGAATTATATATGATAGATCAACATGCCGCTCACGAAAGAATTATGTATGAAAAAGTAAGGGCAAATTACTATAATGATACAGATAAAGATTCCCAATTAATGTTATTGCCAGATATTATCACCTTAACACATAAAGAAATGGGAATAGCAAAAGATAATATAGAAATGTTTGAAAAAGCAGGTTTTGTATTAGAAGAATTTGGAGAAAATACCATTAAATTAACAGGAGTGCCTAATATTTGTATTGATTTAGATACAAGACAATTATTTCTAGAGACTTTAGATGAAATTAATACAGTAGCAAGAACAGCAAAGCAAGAAATAGAAGAAAAGTTTTTGGCAACTGTTGCTTGTAAAGCAGCTGTGAAAGCACATATGGCATTAACCAAAGAAGAAGTAGAAAGTTTGCTAGATTCACTTTTAGTACTTCCAAACCCATTTACTTGTCCACATGGAAGACCAACAGCTATTAGAATGACTAAAAATGATATAGAAAGAAAATTTGAAAGAAGAAAGTAATTAAGAAGGGAAAGAAGAAAAATGGATATATGGATGATGTTAGCAATGCTAGCAGTAAATGCTATTGCACTTTTTATTATTTATCAGTTTGTAAAGAAAATGTCTAAAATGAATAAAATTATATTTATTGCCATTAGTTTTGCAGTAAATTATATGCTTGTTTCATTCGTTTGTATGCTAAGTGCATGGGGAATGGAAGAAACTATTATAGAGCAATCTAAAACATATCTTACCTATGTATTTGTACCAGTGAATATTATTTTAAGTATACCATTTTTAGTAACAAGTTATCAAAAATATAAAGATAAAAAATTAAAACCAGAAAAGTTTGTAAAAAGAGGAATTGCAGTAGGAATTTTCATGGTAATTGTTTTGGTAATAGAATATTTTTATTTTCAATCTGTTTTTGAAAATATTATAGATATTTCTGAAAATGTGCAAAATGGAAATCAAATAGATACAAATGTACAAGCAAATGAAACAATAACAAATGAGATAGAAAACAATATTACAAATGAGGAACAAGCCAATGAAATAACAAATACTATAGCAAATGAAGCATCAGTACCCTATGTAAATAGAGAAGAATAAAAAGAGAAAGGAAACAGCATGGAAAAACCAATTGTGATAGTAATAGAAGGTCCTACAGCTTCTGGAAAAACGAGTCTTTCCATAGAACTTGCAAAACAAATAAATGGAGAGATTGTTTGTGCAGATTCTATGCAAATTTATAAGGAAATGAACATCGGAACAGCAAAGGTTACCAGTGAAGAAATGCAAGGAATAAAACACTATGCGATGGACTTTGTAAATCCAGATGAGCGATTTAGTGTGGCAGACTATAAAAAAGAAGCTAAAAAGGCAATTAAAGAAATTTTAGAAAAAGGAAAAGTTCCTATTGTAGTAGGTGGAACTGGTTTATATATAGATGCTTTAGTATATGAAATAGACTACAAAGAGCAAGAAACAGATTTAACTTATAGAAAAAAACTAGAAAAAGAGGCAGAAATAATAGGGCTTGAAGAACTATATAAAAGAGCAGAACAAATTGATGCGGAAGCTGCCCATAGAATTAGTAAAACAGACAAAAAAAGGATTATACGTATATTAGAAATCTATCACACTACAGGAAAAACAAAAACAGAATTAGAAAAAGAATCTAGGCAAAACCCACCAGAATATGATTATAAATTATTTGCTTTAACATGGGAAAGACAGACTTTATATGAAAGAATTAATCAAAGAGTGGACCAAATGATAGACCAGGGGCTAATAGAAGAAGTAGAATATATTTGGAAGAAATATACCTATTTCCCAACCGCTATGCAAGCATTGGGATATAAGGAAGTAGTAGAATATTTAGAAAAAAAATTAACAAAAGAAGAAATGGTAGAAAAAATAAAAATGGAAACACGTAGATATGCAAAAAGACAATTAACATGGTTTAGAAAAAATAAAAATGTCATTTGGCTTGCAGGAGAAAATAAAATGGAGGATAATATTCGCACCATATGGGAGGTTATAAGGAGTGAAGAAAGAAATAAAGGATAAATGGAAAAAGGGAGTTATTATAGTAATAGCAATTGCTGTTTTTACTTATATTGTTTCTATTACTTATCAATTATTTCAAAATCCAACAGATACATTTTTGATAGAAAATGGAAGCTTATCACAAGAAGAAACTGCGCAAGGATATATTATTAGAAAAGAAACGGTAATAAGAGGAGAAAATTATAAAAACGGAATGGAGCAGATAAAAACAGAAGGAGAAAAAGTAGCAAAAGGAGAAGCGGTATTTCGCTATTATACCAATGGAGAAGAACAATTAGTGCAAAAGATAGAAGAGCTAGATACCAAAATTGCAGAAGCATGGGAGAGTGAAAATAATATTTTTTCAGCAGATATTAAAATTTTGGAAGATGACATTACAAAAAAATTAGATAATGTGTATGAAGTAAGCGATTTGCAAAAAATCAAAGAGTATAAAAGAGATATTAATAATGCTATTACGAAAAAAGCTAAAATAGCAGGAGAATTAAGTCCATCCGGTTCTTATTTAAAAAGCTTAATTGAAGAAAGAAGTTCTTATGAGAACCAATTAAACAGTGGTTCAGAATATGTAAATGCCCCAGATTCAGGAATTGTATCTTATAGAGTCGATGGATTAGAAGAAACATTAACTCCAGATAATTTTGGAACATTAACCAAAGAGTTTTTACAGGGACTTTCATTAAAAACAGGAGAGGTTGTGTCAACTAGTGAAGAAAGTGGAAAAGTGATAGATAATTTTTCTTGTTATATTGCTTGTGTGTTAAGTAGTGACATTTCCAAACAAGCAGAGATTGGTGACACAGTTTCTTTACGTTTATCTAATGCGAATGAAGTAGAAGCAACTGTTGAATATATTGCACAAGATAGTGAAAACGAGAATATATTTGTATTTAAAATAGATAGGTATGTAGAAGAACTAATTAGTTACCGAAAAATTTCTTTAGATATTATTTGGTGGAATGCAGATGGATTAAAAGTGCCAAATGAGGCCATTAAGTGGGAAAATGATGATTTAGCTTATGTGGTACGTAGAAGAGCAGGTTATGATGATAAAAAAATATATGTAAAAGTATTAAAGGAAAATAGTCAATATGCGATTATTGAAAATTACACAGATAGTCAGGAGTTACTAGATAAAGGAGTTAGTGAAGAAGAAATAAGTGGTAGAAGTAAAATCGCATTATACGACGAAATAGTACTTTAAAATATTACAAAAATATTACAAAAATATTAAATTATAATGACAATCTAAAAAAGTATTGACAATAAAGCAAAAAAGTTAGATACTTATTAAAAATACTAAGGACAATATAGGAGGTTTTAACATGTCAGGAGCAATCGTGAATAAAGTGTTAGATTTATTAGGAATGGATACAGCAGAGGAAGCGTATGACGAGGAAGAAGCATATGAAGAAGAACAAGATAATACAGAAGAAGATGGGGAAGAAAATAAAAACTTTTGGAATAGACGTGGAAATAGCAAAGTGGTAAGTATGCCACAAACACAGTCTATTAAAATGGTAATATCACAACCTACGAGTTTTGAGCAATCAGAAGGAATTTGTGATTTATTAAAAGAGAAAAAATCAGTTATTGTTAATCTAGAATACGTTAATAAAGATATAGCAAGACGTATTGTAGATGTAGTAAGTGGGGCTGTGCATGCATTAGATGGACATATTCAAAAAGTGTCTAATTCTATTTTCTTAATTGCGCCATATAACTATGAAATTACAAATGAAATGGCAAGAGAAGAAATTAAAAACAGACTTAGTGTATCATGGCTAAGAAATAATAATGGAAATAACTAAATACAAACTAGTAGAAGCTTTTAATTTGGAGGAATGGATATGTTAACACCTTTAGATATAGAAAACAAGAAATTTTCAAAACAAATGATGAATGGGTATAGTGTAGAAGAAGTAGATGAATTTTTAGATGATTTAACAGCAGATTATGAGAAAACTTATAAACAAAGTTCAGAATTAAAAACAAGAGTTGACGAACTAGAAAAAAGCTTATTACATTATAAAACCATCGAAGACACCCTTCAAAATACTTTAATGATGGCACAATCTACAGCAGAGGAAGTAAAAGAAGTAGCAAGACAACAGGCAGAACAAATTATTAAAGAAGCAGAAGGAAATGCTAGAAAATCTGTGGATGACTTAGGCCAAGAGATTTTGATAAAAAAGAAAGAGTTAGAAGATATTAAGCAACAATTTGAAGTATATAAAGCAAAAATGGAATCTTTATTAATTTCACAGTTAGAATTAATCAAAGATATTAATAAAGAAGAAAATTAAAACAAAAGAAATGCCAGAGCAAAACTTTAGCATTTCTTTTTTCATCTAAAAAAATAAGTTAACATATTGCAAAACTATATACAATAGTGTATAATAGTTATGTTTATTACAAGTGTATGAAAGTGTTACAGAATTGTTAAAACTATATTACATTTGCGTAAACATTATTGACATATCGACAAAAATAGATAAAATAGTAATATATCAATATAAGGGGCATTTGTAGATGAGAGTGATTAGTGGAATAGCAAAAGGAACAAGATTAGAGTCTATAGACAGTTTATCTACAAGACCAACATTAGATAGAGTAAAAGAGGCTTTGTTTAATATTATACAACCATATATACAGGAAGCAAAAGTGCTAGATTTATTTGCAGGTAGTGGAGCATTAGGAATAGAGGCTTTAAGTAGAGGAGCAAGTTATTGTGTGTTTTGTGAAAAATCTCATGAAGCAGCACAAAAGGTAAAAAGCAATGTAAATAAAACACATTTTGAACAGAAAGCACTTATATTGCAAAAAGATTATAGAAAGTGTTTACAAGAAATGAAAGGAGAGCAATTTGATATTATTTTTTTAGATCCTCCTTATCGTTTCAATATAGCAGTAGAGGCAGTAGAAAGAATAGCAGAAGAAAATATGTTGGCAAAAGATGGAATTATTGTAATAGAGACAGATGATGAAAAAAGAGAAATAGGAGAACTAGAAAAGAAAAATATAGAAGTAAAAGATGTAAGAAAATATGGAAGAGTAAAACTGCTATTCTTAGTAGAAAGGGGCTAAACATAAATGGAGATATTTACATTATTGGAAACAATGGAGGAATTATTAGAAAATAGTAAGAACTTACCTTTTAGTGGTAAGGCAATGGTAGATAAAGAAGAAATGTTAGATTTAATTAAAGAGATGAGAATTAAGTTGCCCGATGAATTAAAACAGGCTAAATGGGTGAAAGAAGAAAGACAACGTATATTAGTAGAAGCACAAAAAGAAGCAGATGATATTGTGAAAGAGGCAGAAAATAGAATTATTTCTATGATAGATGAACATGAAATTACCAGAAAAGCTTATGAACAAAAGGCAGAAATTATCGAGACAGCTAATGAAATGTCAAGAGAGATTTCAAAGGGAACAAAAGAATATGCAGATAGTATTCTTCAAAATGTAGAAGCTGCTCTACAAGGAGCATTAGATACAATTCAAAATAATAGAAAAGAATTAAAATAACATGAGTATGTGGATTAAGGTAGAGCGAAAAGTTTCTACCTTTTTTTGTTTACTTTTTCTTCACAATTTCTTTACCAAATTTGCAAAGGAAAAACAACAAATGGACACAAAGGATGGATATAATAAAAACACAATAAAGAGAGGAGAGTGATAAAAGATAAGAAAAAATAAAAAAAGAAAGGTAGGTATACATGGAAATAAAAATAATAGGTTCTAATTGTAAAAATGGAATGCAGTTATATAAAATGACTTCAAGAGCAGTAGATGCTATAGGAGGTGATATAGAGATAAAAAAATTAGATGATAACAAATCTATCCAAAAATATGGAGTAAAAAATATACCAGGATTTGTTATTAATGAAAAATTAGTAAGCCAAGGGAAAGTATTAACAGAAAGAAAAATTAGTAAAATGATATCATAAGTAGATAAAAATAGAATAAAGGTTTATAGGTAAAACCTCATGGAAAAACCTAAATATAGAATATAAGGAAGTGCATGCCTATACGAAACTGAAAAATGCAATTAGTGTAAAAAATCATCCCCTTTGAAATAGATATAAATAGAAAGTATGAGTGAAATATCTCATACTTTTTTGAGCGAAAACTCTATCTTTTTGGAAAAGAATATGATACAATAACACACAGTAGAATGTAATTACATTCTATTTGCTATTAATACCTTAAGAGGTGAAAAATATTATGATAAAATTTACAAAAATGCATGGGCTAGGAAATGACTATGTCTATATTGATTGTACAAAATCAAAGCAAAAAATAGACAATGCGTCATCCCTAGCTCAATTTGTTAGTGACCGACATTTAGGAGTTGGTTCAGATGGGTTAATACTCATTAAAGATAGTGAAATTGCAGATTTTAAAATGCAAATGTTTAACTATGATGGTAGTGAAGCAGAAATGTGTGGGAACGGTATTCGTTGTGTACGGAAAATATGTTTATGATAAGGGACTCACACAAAAAGAAAACATTACCATAGAAACTTTAGCTGGTATAAAACAGCTAACACTTTATCTAGAAAATGGGAAAGTAAGCCGTGTAAAAGTAGATATGGGAGAGCCAATACTAGAAGCAGATAAAATTCCAGTAGTAGCGAAAGATACACCAGTAATCGATTTAAAATTGCCCATCTTAGATAAAATTTTTTCTTTTACTTGTGTCTCCATGGGAAATCCACATGCTATTACTTTTGTGGAAGCAGTAAAAAATTTTCCAGTAAAGCAATATGGAGAAGTAGCAGAAATAGAAAAGCATTTTCCTAAAAAGGCAAATATAGAATTTGCAGAAATAGTGGATAGGAATACAATAAAAATGCGTGTTTGGGAAAGAGGAACAGGAGAAACTATGGCGTGTGGAACAGGAGCCTGTGCTACAGCAGTAGCAGGAGTATTAAAAAAATATACGGACAGAAAAGTAACTATACAATTATTAGGTGGTAATTTAGAAATTGAATGGAACGAAAAAGATAATCATATATATATGACAGGTCCTGCAACTACAGTCTTTGAAGGAGAGCTATATGAGTAAGTTTTTTAATAAAAAAGGAAAGGAAAGAGAAGAAATATGGTTAAAATCAATGAAAATTATTTAAAATTACAAAATAGCTATCTGTTTTCTACAATTGCAAAAAAGGTAGCAGATTTTCAAGAAAAACATCCAGATAAAAAGGTAATAAAACTGGGAATTGGAGATGTTACTTTGCCAATTATTCCGGCAGTTGTAAAAGCAATGCATCAAGCGGTAGACGAAATGGGAGAGAAAGAAAGTTTTAGAGGATATGGACCAGAGCAAGGATATGACTTTTTAAGAGAAAAAATAGTGGAATGGGATTATAAAAAAAGAGGAATTTCCATCGAAAAAGAAGAAATATTTGTATCTGATGGTGCAAAATGTGATACGGGAAATTTTCAAGAATTGTTTGATACAAACAATACAATTGCAATTACAGATCCAGTATATCCTGTTTATTTAGATAGTAATGTAATGGCAGGAAGGACTGGTAAATTTCATGATAAAACACAAAAATTTGATAAGGTGGTATATATGCCGGTAACAGAAGAAAATGGATTTATACCAGAACTTCCAAAAGAAAAAGTAGATTTAATTTATTTATGTTTGCCAAATAATCCAACAGGAACAGTACTTTCAAAGGGAGAATTAAAAAAATGGGTAGATTATGCCAAAGAAAATAAAGCACTTATCTTATTTGATGCTGCCTATGAGGCATTTATTGTAGAAAAAGATGTGCCGCATAGTATTTATGAAATAGAAGGAGCAAAAGAAGTGGCCATAGAGTTCAAAAGCTTTTCCAAAACAGCAGGTTTTACAGGAATTCGATGTGCTTATACAGTAGTACCAAAAGAAATACAGATAAATGGAATATCGCTAAATCAATTATGGAATCGACGTCAATGTACTAAGTTTAATGGAGTGCCATATGTTACGCAAAGAGGAGCAGAAGCAGTATACACAGAAGAAGGACAAAAGCAAATTGGAGAAAATATAGACTATTATAGAGAAAATGCAAGAATTATTCGAGAAGGATTAGAAAAAGCAGGTTACACTGTATATGGAGGAATCAATGCACCTTATATTTGGTTGAAAGTACCAACTGGACTTACTTCATGGGAATTTTTTGATAAATTATTAGAAGAAAAAAATATTGTAGGAACACCAGGCTCCGGTTTTGGACCAAGTGGAGAAGGGTATTTTAGATTAACTGCTTTTGGTAGTAGAGAAAGTACCATAGAGGCTATGGAAAGGATACAATAAAAAATAGGATAGATAATTTTTTTAAATAATTTAACCAATAATACAATATTTTTAGCAACAAAAGGATTGCAAATGAAAAAAGGGTATGTTAAATTATAAATAAATCATTTTAATATTTATAGAATAATAAGGAAATAAGTTGTGAAAAACGAAGGAAGAAAAATAGGGGGAAATACCAATGAATGTAATACAAAAATTAAAAGATTATGTAGCAAGGAAGAAAGAAAATAAACTTTTGATTTCTAATGTAAATATTAATGTTATTGAAGGTTTTTTTGATCAGATTAAAGATATTATTTGTATTACAGATTATGATGGAAAAATTGAATACATTAATAATGGGCAGGTATATAATAAATATCAAATGTTAAAAGAAGTTTTATTATATGATCAAAATAATGAAATGGTTTATGAAGAAATCATTTCCAAGACAATTGATGAAGGAGAATTTATTGGAAATGTTCAATTAAATAAAGATGATACAAAAGTAGATATTTATATTGCGGCATATAATATGGTCTCTAAAGGGAGAATATTCATTTATATTAAAGATTTAAATGAATATTTTGAAAAAGAACTACAATTACAGAAAGAAATAGAAAAGAAGGACGAATACTTGCGTACAAAAGACTTATTTATTGCTAACTTATCTCATGAGATTAGAACTCCAATTAATATTATTGTAGGAATGTTATATTTTTTAAAATCTACGCAGTTGGACGATAAACAAATTGAATATATAGGAAAATTGGAACAAGCTTCTAATTTATTATTAGAAATGGTAAATAACATTTTAGATTTGTCTAAAGGCAAAACCAATGCTATTGTAAACAATAAAGTAAATTTCAACTTAAAAGCTTTTCTAGATAATTTATATCACCTATTTGAAGCTAAAGCAAAAGAAAAAGATTTACAGTGGTATATGAATTGTGAATTTGATACGGATATTAATATATATGCTGATAAAACTCGTTTAGGGCAAGTATTTTTAAATTTGATAAATAATGCAATTAAATATACTAATAAAGGTTATATAGAACTTCTCGGAAAAAAAGTAGAAGAAAATAGCTTTTCTTATAAGTTACAATTTTGTGTGAAAGATACAGGGATTGGTATTAAGAGAGAGGATACTCTAAAAATTTTTGCAGAATTTGAACAAGCAAATGAACCAACAGTAAAAGAACAACAAGGAAGTGGAATGGGACTTGCTATTACGAAAAAGATTATCGAGAATATGGACGGAAAAATTTGGGTAGAGAGTAATGTGGATTTGGGAAGCAAATTTTATTTCAATATTATTGTAGATAAAAGTACAGCACAGACACAAGAGCAAGAAGAAACACCTACAAAACAAGAAATAGATGAACAAAAAACAAGAGAACTGCTAAAAGAAAGTATCTCTCTTTTCCATAATACTTCAGAAGAAGAAAAAGATATTCCAGTACAGGAAAATAAGCAAGAAGATTTAAGCAATCGAAGAATTCTGGTAGTAGAAGATAATGAGATTAATCAAGAAATTACTAAAAAACTAATTGAAGAAATGGGAATTGTCTGCGAGACAGTTCTAGATGGAACGGAATGTTTAAAACGAATAGAGAAAGTAGGAAAAGAGTACTATTCTTTAATTCTTATGGATATTCATATGCCAAGGCATAATGGATATGAAATTTCACGTATTTTAAAAGATAATATGGGAGTGAAAATTCCAATTGTTGCACTAACAGCTACCAATATTACAGATGAAGTGGTAGAAGAAAATAAACAATATATTACTTCTTATATTCAAAAGCCAATTATGCCATTAGAATTCAAGAAAAAAATTCAAGAATTATTACAAAGTGAAAGAAATTTAGAAAATGAGTTATCCTTTATTGACTCTTATGATGAATTAATGGAGCGATTGGGAAATAGCGAAGAGATGTTAAAAAAACTTTTGAATATTTTTTATAATACTTATGTAAATATTTATAAAGATATTGCAAATTTAAAAGATGATGATGAAAAATATATTTATGTGCATTCTTTAAAGGGAGCAATGGGAAACTTAGGATGTCATGCTATTTTTCAAAGATTAGGAGAAATAGAAGCACGTATAAAAAATGGAACAGAAAAGAAAGAATTAGAAGATTTCTTAACCGATTTTCAATATATTTTAAAAGAATTAAGAGAGTCTACTTATATTAAAACAGGAATGAAGAAAATTTTAATTGTTAGCATAAATAAAGAAAATCAAGAGGAACAAAAGAAATTACTATATCCTTATTTTGAAGTGATTGTTACACAAAAAGAAAGTGACGCTTATCTCCTTTTAGATACATATCGTATTGATGCAATTTTAGTGTATGAATTACAGAACCTAGAACAAGAAATAGTATTTATAAAAGATTTAAAAAATAATGATAAATATAAAGATATACCATTATTATTAATAAACGAGGAAAAAAATCCAACTTTAAAAGCGAGAGCTTTGGAAGTTAATATAGATGAATATATAGAGACAGAATTCGAAGTAGATAGTATGAAATGGCATATTGATAATGCTATTCAAAAGAAACATGATGAGATAAAGCTGAAAAAAGATTTAAAAAAGTCTAATAGTGAAATAGAAAATGTATATGATTTCCTATACAGTAGTTTAGTACATTTAACAGCATATAAGAGCAAAGAAACGGGTAGTCATTTATTACGTACCAAAGAATATATGAAACGAATGCTAAATGAATATGAAAATTTTTATCATGAAGGACAATTTGTAGAGGAAAAGACAAGAGAAGATATTGCTATTGCTGCTACTCTTCATGATATTGGAAAAGTTGGTATTCCAGATAATATTTTAAATAAACCAGGAAGATTAACTGAAGAAGAATATGAAATTATCAAACAGCATGTTGTGATTGGTAGAGACACATTAGAAGGAACTTACGGAAGTAAATTATCCAATAATGTATTACAATATGCAAAAGATATTGTATACCATCACCATGAAAAGTATGATGGTACTGGATATCCGGAAGGTTTAAAAAATGATGAGATTACAACAATCTGTAAGATTATGGCTGTTATTGACGTTTATGACGCTTTAGTAAATGACCGTATCTATAAAAAGGCAATGCCTTATGAAGAAGCAGAAAACTATATTATAGAGCAAAGTGGAAAGGCATTTGATCCAAAGGTAATTAATATTTTTCGCATTGTAAAAGATGATTTAAAAAGAATTAACGAGGAGAATCGAGATAAAGAATAATTTATATTTTTCCAAAAACTGTTGATTTTTCAAGAAAATAATGGTAAAATAATTATGTTTGAAAAATTACCTTATACTTAGTTTCAAGAAAAAACACACCTTGCTTGTAACTCAGTTTAAGGCAAATAAGAAAGAGGAGGTGCTAGGAGTTATGACAAAAGAAAGAAAACAAGAAATTATCACAACTTATAGAAGAGATGAAAAAGATACTGGTTCACCAGAGGTTCAAATTGCTCTTCTAACAGAAAGAATTAATGAATTAACAGAACACTTAAAAGTACACAAAAAAGATAATCATTCTAGAAGAGGACTTCTAAAAATGGTTGGTGCAAGAAGAAATTTGCTAAAATACTTAAGTGATAATGATGTACAAAGATATAGAGACATCGTTGAAAAATTAGGATTAAGAAAATAAGAAAAGCATAAGGACGTTTTGCTATAAAACAGTAAAACGTCCGCTTTTGCAAGTAAGAGAAAAAGGTGTGAAAAATAAGAAAATAAGTCCTTCTATATTAGGATAGTAGCTTGTATGATGCTCTGCCCCAACCTAAAAAGAAAGCAAAGTAACATAGAGGTTACGACTAATAAGGAGGATATAAAGAAAAGGAGAGATTTTATGTTTAAAACATATAGTACAGAACTTGCAGGTAGAAAATTAATTATAGAAACAGGTAAAATTGCAGAACTTGCAAATGGTAGTGTAGTAGTAAAATATGGAGATACGGTTGTTATGGTAAATGTAACAGCCTCTAAAGAGCCACGTGATGGAATAGATTTCTTTCCATTATCTGTGGATTATGAAGAAAAATTATATGCAGTAGGAAAAATTCCTGGAAGCTTTACAAAAAGGGAAGGAAAACCGGCAGATAAAGCTATTTTAACATCTAGAGCTATCGATAGACCATTAAGACCTTTATTTCCAAAAGATTTTAGAAATGATGTATGTGTGGTAGCTACAGTTTTATCTGTAGAACAAGATAATAGTCCAGAGGTATGTGCTATGATTGGTGCATCTTGTGCCCTTTCTATTTCAGATATTCCTTTTGGAGGACCAACTGCAGCAGTAAATGTTGGCTATGTAAATGGACAAATTGTTATCAATCCAACAGTAGAACAAAGAGAAAAATCTAGACTTACGCTAACTGTAGCTGCTACTCAAGAAAAAATTACTATGATTGAAGCAGGAGCAGATGAAATACCAAATGATACCATGTTAGAAGCAATTAAAACAGCACATGAAGAAATTAAAAAGATATGTACTTTTATTTCACAAATTAGGGAAGATATTGGAAAGCCAAAAATGGAATATAAATCTTTTGCAGTAAATCCAGAAGTATACCAAGAAATAGAAGATAACTTTAAAGATAGAATGTACCAAGATGTACAAGCTACAGATAAAGAAGTAAGAGATAGCAATATGGATAAAATTGCAGAAGACATTACCAATTATTTTGTAGAAAAGTATGGAGAAGAAAAAACAGAAGAAGTAAAACAAGATATTGCAGACAGTATTCATGACCTAGAGAAAAAATGTGTAAGAGAAATGATTTTAGTAGAGCATAAAAGACCAGATGGCAGAAAGATAGATGAAATAAGACCATTATCTTGTGAAGTAGGATTGCTTCCAAGAGTACATGGAAGTGCTTTATTCACAAGAGGTCAAACACAAGTTATGTCTGTAGTCACTTTAGGAATGAAAAGTGAAGAACAAATGCTAGATGGTGTAGATGAAGAAGAAAGCAAACGTTATATGCATCAATATAATTTCCCATCTTATTCTGTAGGAGAGGCAAGACCTTCTAGAGGCCCAGGAAGAAGAGAAATTGGGCATGGAGCTTTAGCAGAAAAGGCATTAGTACCAGTTATTCCTTCAGAGGAAGAATTCCCATATGCTATTCGTGTTGTGTCAGAAGTGTTATCTTCTAATGGTTCTACTTCACAAGCAAGTATTTGTGGAAGTACACTTGCTTTAATGGATGCAGGTGTTCCTATAAAGAAACCAGTAGCAGGTATTTCTACAGGACTTGTAACAGATAAAGAAGATCCTTCTCATTATGTAATGCTTACAGATATACAAGGAATTGAAGATTTCTTTGGAGATATGGATTTTAAAGTAGGTGGAACAAAAGATGGAATTACTGCGATACAAGTAGACATTAAAATAGATGGACTAACATATGATATAATAGAGCAAGCTTTTGAAAGAACGAAAGTAGCAAGAGACTATATTTTAGATAATGTTATGTTGCCAGTCATTAGTAAACCAAGAGAAGATATCTCTCCATATGCACCAAGAATTATTACCACCAAAATTGCAGTAGACAAAATAAAAGATGTCATTGGACCTGGTGGAAAAATGATTAACAAAATTATTGATGCAACAGGAGTAAAAATTGATATAGAAGAAGATGGAGAGGTTTGCATCTATACCATGGAACCAGAAAAGGGAAAAGATGCATTAAAAATGATAGAAGATATTGCTAGAGAAATAGAAGTGGGTGGCATCTATGATGGCGTAGTTACTAGAATTGCAAGTTTTGGAGCATTTATCGACTTAGGTGGAGGAAAAGAAGGGCTTCTTCATATTTCTAAAATTTCAAGTAAAAGGGTAGATAAAGTAGAAGATGTGTTAAGTGTTGGCGATGAAGTAACGGTAAAAGTTATCGAAATAGATCATCAAGGAAGAATTAATCTTAGCATGAGAGCATTAGAGGCAAATCATAAAGAAAATGAAGAGGAAGAATAAAATAACTATTTTGGAAATAAATTTATTAGCACATAAAAGGCTTCCTTAAGAATTTATGAAATAAGTTGCAAAAAATGGAGAATAATAGTATAATATTTCTGGTATCTAAATAAAATTAGATAAAAAATACAAGGAGAAATGAAATGGAATATTTGTATATCATACAGCAAGCTTTAGTGTGGCTTGTTACAGCATTTTGGTTATATCAATTAATTGTAAGTGTATGTTCTCTTATCAAATTAAAAGATAAACCAATTGTAGAAGAAAAAGAAAATCGATTTATGGCGATTATACCAGCACATAATGAAGCAGCTGTGGTAGGAAATTTAATAGAAAGTTTAAAGAAACAAAATTATCCTAAAGAATTATATGATATTTATGTCATTGCAGATAATTGTACAGATAATACGGCAGAGATAGCAAGAAATGCAGGTGCCATTGTATACGAAAGATTTGATGAAACCAAAAAAACAAAAGGTTTTGCTATGCAATGGTTTCTAGACAAAAAAATTAAAGAAGACGCACCTTATGATGCCTTTTGTGTATTTGATGCAGATAATATTGTAGATGAAAATTTCTTAAAAGCAATGAATAAAAAATTATGCCAAGGAGAAGATGTAGTACAAGGTTATAGAGATATAAAAAACCCAACAGATAGTTGGATTTCAGCAGGATATGCAATCTTCTATTGGACAATGAATCGTTTTTATCATTTAGCTAGATATAATTTAGGATTATCTCCGCTAATTAATGGAACTGGATTTATGGTAAAATTTGATGTAGTAAAACCAGAAGGTTGGAATACCAAAACATTAACAGAGGATATAGAATTTTCCTTAAAACGTATTATTGCTGGAAAAAAATTAGGTTGGGCAACAGATGCTATTGTATATGATGAACAACCAGTAGGTTTTAAACAATCTTGGTCACAGAGGTCAAGATGGACAGTAGGACATATACAATGTATGAAAGAATATACTGGTCTTTTAGCGGAAGCTGTAAAAGAGAAAAAGACATTAATGAATTTTGACGGATTACTATATATATTAGGCAGTATACCAATGTTTGTTATTACCATTGTATTATTGCTATTAAACTTTATTATGTACTTTGGAGAAGGAATGACAACGGCAGAATTAGGAATCAACTGCTTAAGATATTTAGTACCAACATTTATTTTACCAATCTTTACAGCAGTTCTAATTATGTTGTTAGATAAAAAGCCAATTAGGCCAATGCTAAAAGGATTGCTATTCTATCCTATCTTCTTAGGCTCATGGTTATTAATTAACTTTAAATGCTTATTTGTAAGAAATACAAAATGGGAAAAAATTGAACATGTTAGAGATATTAAGATTAATGAAGTAAGCTAAAAAAAGACGAAAAGCACAAAAAAAGTGCTTTTTGTTTTTTATTTCCGCTTAGCTATTGTGAATTCTTTGTGTGTGTGATATAAATTAGAAAAATGGAATAGAATAGAAAAAGATATTGTAAAAAGTTACATGAAAAAATAATGAAAAAGAACATTG
>CAMMAC010000025.1 GCA_946493085.1 uncultured Clostridiaceae bacterium | reverse complement strand
ACCGCTTGGTTTCTTCAAAGGTTTGTTTATTGTTTACTTTTCAATGTACTTTTTTTGTTTTTTCCTCTTTGTTGAGGACAAGAATTATTTTAGCACAATTTGTAGTTGTATGTCAACACTTTTTTTATTTTTTTAGAATATTTTTTTATTTAAGAAATAATCTAAAATGTTAACCTACTTTTATGCTATTTTTTAGCCCTCTTTCCGAAGGCTGATACTAATATTAACATCTTTTATTTACTCTGTCAACAGTTTTTTCAAAATTTCTAAAAATATTTTTTCTTAAGGCTTTCTTACTCTGCATTTCCTTCTTTTACAGCCTTTATACTTTCGTCTTCTTTCAACTCTTCTACCACATAACTATAGGCTCTTTTATCATTACGAATTGCTTCTATTGCTAGTTCTTTATCTGCACGCAGACGCTTACTAGCATACTTATAAATCAGTCCTTTATTCTTTACCGCTTCCAACACCACTTCTCTATCATCTCTTAATTTTTCGCTTGCATAATAAAGTGCTTGCCCTTCTTTTTTTACAGCTGTTAGTATAATTTCTTTATCATCTCGTAATTCTTCACTTGCATAACAAGCTACCCAACCCGCATTTTGTACAGCAGCAAGTACCACTTCTTTATCTGCTTTTAATCTGTCACTTGCAAACTCTAGTGCATTTCCGTTGCTTGTTACCGCTTTTAAAACCAGTTCTTTATCATTTCTTAATGCTTCTGTGGCAAATTCGATGAAAGGGGCAGTTTCTTTATCTCCTGCTACCTTTAATAGATATTCTTTATCTTCTGCATGTGCCATGACATCTTCTCTGGTTATCTCTTCCACTTTTTTCCCTTCTTTTCTATTTTTACTATACTCATTTTTCAAAGGAAGATACTTCCTTTTCATAGTATCTTCCTCTAAAAGGATATTTCTATTCTTTAATAATATCTTCTTTAAAGCTGTTTCCTGTAGGTAACATTTCCATTCCTAAAATATCTAATACTGTAGCTGCAATATCTGCATAGGTTTGTCTTATTCCAACATTTACATTTTCTTCGATTTGTTTTCCATAAATAAGAATAGGGATATATTCTCTACTATGATCTGTACTTGGTGTGGACGGATCATTTCCATGATCTGCTGTAACAATTAGCATATCGGTATCTTTCATCGTCTGCATGATAATTGGCAACTTACTATCAAAGTATTCCAAAGCTTTTGCATATCCTTCTATATTATTACGATGTCCGTATAACATATCAAAATCTACTAAGTTGGTAAATAGTAAACCTTCTGTATCTTTTTTTAATTCTTCTATGTTTTTTTCTATTCCATCTGCATTACCTTCTGTATGAATAGCTCTAGTAATGCCTCTTCCACTAAATAAATCTTCTATCTTACCTATGGTAATAACTTCTTTTTCTTTTGAAATGATATCTAACATATTTTTCCCAAACTTTTGAGATTCAAAATCTTTTCTATGATAAGTCCTTGTAAAATTATCTGCTCTGTCTCCTACAAAAGGTCTTGCAATGACTGTACCAATATTATATTCTGGTTTATCACATATTTTTCTTGCGATTTTGCAAAGTTCATATAGTTTTGGAACAGGTATAATATCCTCATGTGCCGCAATTTGAAATACACTATCTGCAGAAGTATACACAATAGGATAGCCAGTTTTTATGTGTTCTTCTCCATACTCTTTTAATAACTCTGTACCAGAACCTACTTTATTACATAAGATACCTTCTATTCCTGTTTCTTGTTTCCACTCTTCTAATAACTTTTCTGGAAAAGCCTGTGGATAAGTTCTAAATCCTCCTTTTGTAATATAACCAGATATTTCCCAATGTCCTACTGGGCTATTTTTCCCTACTGATTGTTCTCTTGCTTTTCCATAAGCACCTATTATCTCTGTTTCTTCTTCCTGTATTCCTATTCCTTCTATCTGATATAGACCTAATTTTTTTAAGTTTGGCAGATTCAATTTTGTATTTGTATAAATTCCCTTTAATGTGTTACTTCCTACATCACCATAATCTTTTGCATCTGGTGCTTCTCCTATTCCAAATCCATCTAACACAATAATATTTACTCTTTTTATCATGGTCTTTCTCCTTTTTGTTTTATCGTATTCTTTCTTATTGTTTTTGGCAACTTGCCACTACAAAAATTTTCTATTTATTTTCTCTTGATTTCTAATTGATATTCAAATACTTGTATATTTTTTATTTCATTTTCCACTTCATTTTTTAAACTGTTTACACGAAAATCTTTTCTGCTAACTAATTTTATCGAAAATTCATTCAAATCTAACAGTACTTTGGAACTTACATCCATTCCTACTGGCAAGGTTTTGTGCATGTTATCATAATACATACTATTGGTATAAAAGATAGCTGGCATTCCTTCTCTCAAATTCACTTTATTGAAAATAATTGCTTTTTCTTCCGTTTTATAGTCTTTTATTGCTTCTTGTGGAGAAATATAGAAAATATCCAATCCCTTTCCTTGTAGTTCTTGATTACTTGCTTGATAAATACACATATCTATTGGAGAAACTATTTTCCCATATGCCTCTTTTACCAATTTATCATAATTCATAAGCGTTGTTTTATATTCTTCTAAAGTAGTTTGTGGTGTAATACCCAATATTTTATAAATATCTTTTTGTATTTCTCTATGCTTATTGTTTTTTAAACTTTTAATTTTTGTTTTATCTTCTAATACATTACCAAAAATATCAAAACCTTTTTCTCCAATACCTTCTTCTATGTATTGCTCTTGCAATTCTTCTAGTCTTTTTTGCAATGCATCTTTATCTCTTTTTAGTAATTTTTCTTTTTCTATTATTTGAAATGCTGGCAGTTCTTGTTCTATTGCAAAAACACCATCACATTCATTTTGTGATAAAATTTCTCTTTGCTTATCATCTATTTGCTTTCCTGTATCTTCTAAATCCTCTTCATAGTCAAATACTTTCTTTATTTTCTTTTTATTTTCTTCTTTTTCTTGTTCTTCACTTTCATTTAATAAACTTACTTGATCTTTATTAGTAAATTTCCAGAAGTCAAAAATGCTCTTTTTATGACTTTCTATTTCATTGATATACAAAGTAGCGTTTTTAATTTTGCTTTCCAGATTTTTCTTTTTATTTTCAGCTGCCTTAATATCCATTTCTATATTTTTGTATAATGTTTCTCTTTCTTTTAAAATATCACATAATTTTAACAAATCTTCTATGGTACTTTCTTGTTTCAAAATAGGAAGTTCTTCTAAACTTAATTCCTCTTTTTCTTCTTTTTTATATTTTTCTTCCATTACTTCTTTTAATTTTTCTTCTTCTGTTTTTTTCGTCTTTTTGGAACCAAAAAAATACTTTACTTTTCCAAAGAAAGTTTTTTTACACTCTAAAAAAGTAACAATTTGTTTCTCTTTTACTCTATATTCTTCTGTTTGTTTTTCTATTGTTTGCTTTAATAATTCCAATGTTTCGCTTTCAAATACTAATTTATCCGTTAAATTTTCGATTTCTCGATACATATGAGTGGATTCTTTTTGAATAAAACTAGGCAAAGTATTATAATTTAGCTTTTGCATGCTATATCCCATGCTAAATTCTAAATCTCCTTCTCTTCCTATTTCTACTTTAAAATGATAAGCTTGCTCATCATAAGTTTGCAGAATGAATAATGCCTTTACTAGTTTATAATATTCTTGTGC
This sequence comes from uncultured Clostridiaceae bacterium, assembly GCA_946493085.1. Taxonomy (GTDB): domain Bacteria; phylum Bacillota; class Clostridia; order TANB77; family CAG-508; genus UMGS1663. The sequence goes on along the minus strand of CAMMAC010000025.1, from coordinate 17,015 downwards.
CTGCATTTTATCTTGCAATACAATTTTATACAAACTCTTTATTTTGTCATATGTGGTGGTTTCTCCCACAATCTGTAAACTCATTTCGTCTTTTTTATCATACACCTCATAAACGGTTGGCCAATTTCCTGTAAAAAGCCATAAATAATTTTCTAAATCTGCTATCTGTGTTCTTTTAAAAAAAGCATTATGATATTCTTGATCACAAATTGGAACAAATATTAGTTCTTTTTTTCTGCTTTTGCGTGCTTCTATTTTCTTTTTAATTAAATAAAATAAACTTTCTGTTCTTGTTTCATTGCTAGGAAATAGCATAAAATATCTATTACTTGCTTCTGCATAAAATATTTGCCATACAAAATTATCTTTATATTTTACTTCGTAAGGAATATTTTCCTTAAAAGACTCTTGCTGTTTTTCTAGGTCTTTTAATCTTTCTAAATCTAAATCTTTTAACATTCTAATAAAAATGTCATGTTCTTCTAAATTTTCTTCTCCTTTTTCTTCTATATAATCTGCTAATGGTTTTGCTTTTTTGTATTTTAAAGACATCTCATCTAATCTATCACTTTGTGTAATTAAAATATCAATGTCTTTTATATTAATATATCTATATACTTTCTCACTAGTTTGTTCATATTTTTTGATAACTCTATACTGAATTGGCTCTATTTCTGTTAAATATTTTGGTACTTTTTTTAAATCTAATCCTATTTTGTCTAATTTTTCTTTTATTTCTACATCATTTTCATTCGTACTTTTTGCCAACGTGTCTTCCCCCTCCTACTGTATATGTTCTTTTCAAGTATATCACACTTTTTAGGAACTGCCAATGTTTTTTTAAATATCTTTTTAGCATAATGAAAAAGAGAATACTATATAGCACATAGCATTCTCTCTTACTTTTTAGGCTGCCGTAATCGCCTGCAAAATTTCCGAAAATTGCTTCCTCAAATTTTCCTCTATTTTTTTGCAAGCAATCTCTAGCATTGCCTGTTTGACACTTTGCCCATTTTCCCTCAAAGCAATTTTTTCTTCTGTCCCGTCCACGAAATAACTTCGTACAAAAGAAAACCTACCTTTTGGCTGTGTATAGTGTCCACTTGTAGCCTCTAAAACAGATAAAATTTCTTCTCCTTTATCTGTTTTTAGGACTGCTACTTCTACTTTGCTTGGGAAATATTCCCATTGCATAATATTCCTCCTTTTTATTTAAACTGTCTTTCCTTTTTGCCTTGCTCAAAAGGATGACTACTACAGTAACTAAATGTATATTATAGCACTATTTTCTCAAATTTGCTACTATTTTTTATTTTTCTAGCTATATATTTTCTCCTTTTTTCAAAGAAAAGACGAGGTACTTTCTCGTCTTTCTTATTTATTATGCTTTTTCTTCTACTTCTTTTTGTAATTTTTCTATAAGTTCTTCTACTGACATTGCACCAATATCTCCTTCTGCTCTTTTTCTTACACCAACAGATTTACTTTTCACTTCTTTATCTCCTAGCACTAACATGTATGGCACTTTTTCCATTTGCGCTTCACGGATTTTGTAACCTATTTTTTCGTTTCTATCATCTAGCTCTACTCTAAAGCCTGCTTGTTTTAATTTTGCTTCTACTTCTTTTGCATAGTCTTTCCCAGCATCTGTAATGGTCATTATTTTTACTTGCACTGGAGCAATCCAAAGAGGTAAATTTCCTTTTGTTTCTTCCAACAAGAAAGATATAAATCTATCTGAAGAACCCAAGATTGCCCTATGAATTACTACTGGTCTATGAGCTTTTCCATCTTCTCCTATATATTCTAATTCAAACCTTTCTGGTAATGCAAAATCTAATTGACAAGTTGGAATTGTGACATCATGATTTAACGCTGTTTTAATTTGAATATCTATTTTAGGCCCATAAAATGCTGCTTCTCCTGTTGCTTCATAAAAATCAATTTTCATTTCCTTTAGTATTTCTCTTAATTGACTTTCTGCTGTTTCCCACATTTCATCATTATCAATATATTTTTCTTTATTTGCTTTATCTCTTAAAGATAATCTATATTGAAAACTTGATTCAGAAAATCCAAAATCTTTTTGGTATACTTCTTTAATTAAATTTAAAACTCTTCCTACTTCTTCCTTTATTTGGTCTGGTCTTACAAATAAATGTGCATCATTTTGACACATTTGACGAACTCTTTCCAAGCCACATACATTTCCACTAGCTTCATAACGAAAATCATGTGCTAATTCTCCTATACGAATTGGTAAATCTCTATAAGAGTGCATTTTATTTTTATAGATTAACATATGATGTGGACAATTCATTGGTCTTAATACCATTTCCTCTGCATCCATTTTCATTACTGGGAACATGTCTTCTTTATAATGATCCCAATGTCCACTTGTTTTATATAATTCTACATTAGCAAGTGATGGTGTGTATACATGTGCATATCCTAGTGCTATTTCTTTATCTTGAATATATCTTTCCAATATTCTTCTTATGGTAGCACCCTTTGGTAAATACATTGGTAAGCCAGATCCTACTAGTTTATGTGTCATAAAAATTTCTAAATCTTTTCCTATTTTTCTATGATCTCTTTGCTTAGTTTCTTCTAACATATTTAGATATTCTTCTAATTGTGATGCTTTTGGATAAGAAATTCCATAAATTCTTTGTAGCATTTTATTATGCTCATCTCCTCTCCAATAAGCACCTGAAGAAGATAAAAGTTTAATTGCTTTTACTTTTCCTGTACTCATTAGATGTGGTCCTGCACATAAATCTACAAATTCTCCTTGCTCATAGAAAGAAATTTCTTCTCCTTCTGGTAATTCTTCTATTAATTCTACCTTGTAATCTTCTTTTCTCTCTTTCATCAATGCAATAGCTTTTTCTCTAGAAAGTGTAAATTTTTTAATTGGTAAATCTTCTTTGATAATTTTTTTCATTTCCGCTTCAATTGCTTCTAACATTTCTGGAGTAAATGGCTTTTCTGTATCGAAATCGTAATAAAATCCATTATCAATGGCTGGTCCTATCGTTAATTTTATTTCTGGATACAATCTTTTAATCGCTTGTGCCATAATATGAGAAGTAGTATGCCAATAAGCCTTCTTTCCTTCTAAATTATTTTCAAAAGTGGCAATTTCTAATTTGCAATTCTCTTCTACTTCATAACGAAGATCTCTTACTTCTCCATTTACAATACCACAGCAAGCATTTCTTGCTAGCCCTTCACTAATTTGTTGTGCAATTTCTAAAACAGAAGCTTCTTCTTTTACTTCTAGTTGAGAACCATCTTTTAATTCTACTTTCATTTTTGAATACCTCCTTATTTCAAGATGCCCTTTTTATGCAAAAAAATACTCCCATAAATCTTATTTGATTTACAGGAGTGCTCTATTGCACGGTTCCATCCCTATTTTTACTTAATTCATACTTTTAACGCAAGTAATACGTCTAGTTTTGCTAGAAACAATGAGGTAGTTTTTCAAATACGTTTATTTAGATTAGCTTTCAGCCCATTTGGCTAATCCTCTCTGGAAACAACCTTTATTTTACTCTGTCTCATTTATGTTCACTATTATAACTATTTATTATTATACTATTTTTTTACAGTTTGTCAACTAGTTTTTTATTTTTATTTGCTTTATTTATTCCTCTTCATTTATACCATTCTTAATTGATTATTTTTTATGTTCCAATTACCTCTAACTGCATTATTTCTCTAATTTATAGTTTTCTCCTTCTGCTACGATTTTCACATTAGAGTTTAAACAAACAATTGGTCGAAATCCTGCATTTTTTACTTCTTTATAATTCGATCCTGCAACATTACCTCCACAGTAAAGTAAAAATAGGAGACTTCCTCCTTCCATGTCAGGAGTCGCTAACCAAGTAGCAAATGCTTTATCATATCTCTCCATTATATAAATAGAATCATCTTTTGAAAACACTTCTTCCCCATTACTATCTTTCTGCCAATTTTCTCCGCCATCAAAACTAATATAATATCCTTTTTCTCCTATTGTCGCTGTCGCAAACGAATCATTAAATTCTAGACTCCCTGCCAGAAAATTTGTATTATATTTTTGATTATATGATTGAAATAATAATTCTATAGTTGGCCCTCCTATAGCATAATCTGCATAGGCATCATCACAAAATAATGGGTTTCATACATTAGTATCCATCATATAAGCTACAGCTCTTATGTTATTGCCTGAAGTAATCAACGAATTATATTCTAAAAAATCATAATAATTTTTATTTAGTTTTCTTAATCTTTCATCCGTTATAGCATTCGAATTAGAATAATCTTCTATTACATCTGTCATATTAAACATAAATTCCTGTTCCTCTATTGCTGTAATATCATAATTAGTACTATTAGGAGCATTATTTATATAGTCACTCGCTATTAAATATATATGATTTTCATCTTTATATTTTTATATAATATTTTAACTATTATTCTTTGAATAGAATATATGGATTTTCTTTATCTCCATTTCCGCTCTCTATTTTTACTGTATCTGCTAACACTATAATTGGTCTCATTCCACTTGTAACTTGTTGATCTTTATCTGTATTTAAAGCATGAAAATCAGCTGTTGCTCTATTTCCATTTGCATCAATATAATACCCAAAATAAGACGTTCCAGCTGTTCCTCTTCCTGTCTCTGTTGTCCAATAACTATACCCTGTTTTTAACATAGAATTAGCACTTAATTTCGATACATCACCGGTACCTACTCCTCTTGCAGAAACAGCAAATTCTGTTTTATACCAATTTGCTATTGTATTAAGACATGTAGCCACATTGTTAAAACCTCCTATACCATTTATTGCAACGTTTCCCACACTTTGATCACTTATAATGGTAACATTTTGACCATTATTTTCTAATACTCTCCAATATCCTGTATAATTAGCCGGTGTCCTAGCTGTATCTGATACTGTTGCATATCCTCCCGATACATTCTGAGGTGTCGTTAAATTCTCTGTAGAATAAACTATATAATCTCCTACTTTTACTGTTTCTACTAAATCTTTTACCATTTGTGATTCCAAATATAAATGATTTAACTGTTGTTTTTCTTCTTGTTCTGCTATTTTTGTATCCTCTTGTGCTTTCTTTGCCATATTTATAATACCATTTTCTCCTACTATTAGGCTAATAGATACCCCAGCTAAAATAATTAAAACAATAATGGTTACTACTAAAGCAATTAATGTAATTCCCTTTTCTTTCTTTATCATTTTATTTTCCTCCTTTTATTTATCTTTTGATTTGATATATTAGTAATGTCTAACCTTCTTTATAATATTATATATTTTTTTCATTTACAAGTACTTTATGTATTATTTTTATCTTAATTTTATCCATTCTCTTCATTACCTATTCTTTCAAAAAACATCTTACATTCAGTCAATTCTGCAAACAAAGAGAGAAATTGAACTGTTCCCTTAAAAGTGGACAGTGAATTAAAAAGAGAGGCTCTCAGAAAGTGTTACGGTTATTGCTGTAGCACTTTCTGTTTTTCTAATTGCTTTTGTTTAAATTGTATAGGTGTTAGATAACCTAATGATTTTTGTATTCTTTTATTATTATAATAATCTATGTAATTTTTTATTTCCTCTATCATATCACAATTTTTTGTGTCTATCAAAGGATTATAAAGCAGTTCACTCTTTAACGTTCCAAAAAAACTTTCCATAGGCGAGTTATCTATTGGTGTTCCTTTTCTAGACATACTTTGTATAAAATTATTTTCTTCTAATATTTTTTGAAACTGTAAACTGTTATATACACTCCCTTGGTCTGAATGAAATATTGTTCCTTCTGGTATAGATTTATCTTTTATTTGTTCTAACATCTCTATTGCTATTGAGATAGAAGCATTATGTGCTACTACATTGGCCTCTATAACATGTGTATTTAAGTCTTTTACTGGTGAAATATATATTTTCTTTCCCTTATGTTTTATTTCTGTTATATCAGTTGCTACTTTATCAAACGGACAACTAGTATCAAAGTTTCTTTTTAAAACATTATGTTTAGGATGTGGTTCTCCTGGAGTTGTATATGCTTTTTTTGATTTAATTACTGATAGTAAATTGTTTTCTTTCATTAATCTATAAATTTTCTTATGATTATGCTTTATACCATAGTCTTGCTCTAATGCATGAGTCATCCTATCTACACCATATCTTCCTTTATGTATTTGATACAATTCTTTTATTTTTTCTATAATAAATTCATCTTCAATATCTTTTGGCGTCTTTACATTTTTTCTTTTTAACCACTTGTAATAAGTAGAACTCTTTATTCCAGATATTTCAAGAAGTAATGTTATGGGATATTGTGCAGAAAGATCTAATATTATTTCTTTTTTTTTAGAATATTTTCTCGTTCTTTTACAATTTCTTTAAGATAAGCATTTTCAATTTCTAAATATTTAATTCGTTCTTTATCTGTCATAATTTTTCTGGGACGACCTTTTCTATTTCCTTTTGATTTTCCACGATTTTCTCCTAAAGATTCTTTACCTTTTTCTTGATATTTTCTTGTCCATAAAGAGACCATATATTCCTTTGGAATACCATATTTTTTAGCGATTTGAACAATACCACCATTTTTACCAGATAAATAATCTTCAACTACTGTTATTTTAAATTCTTTCGAGTAAGTTTTTCTTTTTTCTCCCATAAAAATACCCCCTTAAAGTATACACTCTTTTTTATTTTGTGTCTACTTTAAGGGGTAGGGTTCAAAATTCCCCCTCTTTTTTAATATTTTTTATATAATAAAAGTTCTATCTAAATTTTTGTATTTTTTGAGTCTTTCTCATTATCTATTCCTATTATACCTGTGGTTGTATTATTTCATTTGCAGTATTTATTAGTATTGCCTGCATTTTTTCCATCCATACTACCATCGTTCTCTGTGTAATTGCATTTAATAATTGTTGTAATTGCTCTGTCGAATAATCATTTAAAATAGCACAATTTGTATTGTCTAATAATATCATGTTTTCTATTTCTTCTACAAAATTCTTTTGCTCTTGATAATAAATTGTCCAGCTTTCTCCTGATTGACTAATACTAATTTCTGTTGTAGCATTTACATTATTTTGACTAGCTGTTCCTGTTATGGTATTACTTAGTGTATATATAGTTTCATCGTCAATATTCATTTCGTACTGCATTAATGTTTGTGCTTCTGTTACATTTATTAAACATGTTATTTGTACTTTAGAAAAATCTCCTTCTGTAGATAAGTTTTCTATTTGAAAATGAATTATATTATTACCATTTTCCTCTTTTTGACTATCTATAGTTAACTTCAATGCATTTTCTAAAATTATTTCTGTTTGGATTGTTTCTCCTTCATAAGTATATACAACAATACTTAATCCATCTTGAGCAAAATTTTCATTGCTATTTATTTGTTCTATCCAATCTTGGATTGTATTGGTTAATTGGTTTACTTGTGTATATTCCTCTCCTAATCCTAATAATTTTGCCTTTGTTGTCAACCAATTTAATGTAATACTATCTTCTCTTAAAGTCTGCAGAATTTGTACTACTAGATTTTTAATATCTTGCCCTGTTAAATCTAGACGATAAGCAGTTGTTATATAATCTATACCATTTTTTTGTATTGTCATATCTTGTTGTTTTGTGTATAAATTACCTGAAATATTTTGTTGTAATACTTCTGCATAAGTTTCTTGCATATGCTTTTTTTCTTCTTCTGTAATACTAAATAAATCTTCTATATTAATTGTATTTTCTCCTATAGTATCTGGTATCATTTCTGCATTTTGTATGCCTAATTTTTGTGCTAACACTTTTAAGTTTTCATTTTTTATTCCAACATAAGCATTTACAATCTCATCAGACTTTAGTGCTGCTATCTGATTACTATTAGCATATTCTACTTCAAAAATAGAATTTCCTGCTAATTGCATATCCAGTTTTCGATAACTTGCTTCTTGCAAAGGATCATTCTGCCCAGTCACTAATACACTTACTTGTTCAAATGCATCTGCTACTGCTTGAGTCTCCTGTGTTTCTTCTGCTGGTGTATATTGTAATGTAAGCTCTCCATTCACCTCATAAGGTTGATTTTGTTGCATATTTTCCATATCTTGTAACTGTGTACTTTCTGGTATTGTTATACTTTCAAAACCTTTTGCCATGTATTGATAAAATAGTGTTTCATTAGATTTAAATAAATCTGTAAAGAAATAAAGAAATATACCTCCTGCCACTAAAATTGCAAGTAGTAATATAACAATGATAGTGATGATAATTGCTTTTTTCTTTCCATAATACATTTTCTTTTCCTCCTTTGATATTTTATTTTCTTTGTCTTACCGCTTCGTAGATAACAATTCCTGCTGAAACAGAAGCATTTAAAGATGTTATTTTCCCTTGCATTGGTATTTTTACTAGAAAATCGCAAGATTCTTTCATAAGTCTACTCATTCCAAAACCTTCGCTCCCTATTACAATAGCAATTGGTCCTTTCAAATCTTGTTCATCGTAATCCACAGGAGCACTCATATCGGTTCCACAAACCCAAATTCCTTGCTCTTTTAGTTTTTGTATGGTTTGTGCTAAATTATTTACTCTTGCAATTTTCATGTATTCTACTGCTCCTGCTGAGACTTTACTTACTGTACTATTTACCAACGCACTTCTTCTTTTAGGTAAGATAATGCCATGTACTCCTGCTGTTTCTGCAGTTCGAATAATAGAACCTAAATTATGCACATCTTCTATTCCATCTAATATTACTATAAAAGGATCTTCTTGTCTAGTCTTTGCTTCTTCTAAAATATCCTCTATTTCTACATAATTAAATGGCGGTACAATAGCAATGACTCCTTGATAATTTTGTGTTTGTGCTATTTTTTGCATTTTGTTTTTATCTAATTCTGTTAATACAATTTTTCTTTCTTTTGCCATTGCTATAATTTTATAAATAGAACCATGTTTTTCTCCTGCTTGAATATAAATTTTATTAATATCTCTACCAGATTCTAATAATTCTAGTACACTATTTCTTCCTTCTATTTGGTCATCAAAGTGTTTCTCTTCCAAACTTTCTTTTTTATTTTTTTCCATTCCTATCTCCTTTGAGTTTTGTATATCTATATTCTATTCCATCTAAATTGCCCTTTAATGGTATTACATTCCAAAGCTTATTCTTCGTCAAGTTTTAAAACGCTAAGGAATGCCTCTTGTGGAATTTCCACATTTCCAATCTGTCTCATTTTCTTCTTTCCTTTTTTTTGCTTTTCTAGTAGTTTTTTCTTTCTGGTAATATCGCCTCCATAACATTTAGCAAGTACATCTTTTCTCATGGCAGAAATGGTTTCTCTTGCTATAATTTTTCCCCCCACTACTGCTTGCAATGGAATGCTAAATAATTGTCTAGGGATAACTTCTTTTAATTTTTCTACCATTTTCTTGCCTCGTGTATAGGCAGAATCTTTATGTACAATGAAAGAAAGGGCATCTACATTTTCACCATTTACCCATATATCTAGTTTTACCAATTCAGAACGCCTATATTCTTTCATTTCATAATCAAATGAAGCATAGCCTTTTGTACGAGATTTTAATTGATCAAAAAAGTCGTAAATGATTTCATTTAGTGGCATTTCATAAATAAGAGTTACTCTATTTTCATCTAAATATTTCATATCTTTATAAATGCCTCTTCTGTTTTGACAAATCTCCATAATATTTCCTACAAATTCTTTTGGTGTTAGAATTTGTGCTTCTACAAAAGGTTCTTCCATAAAAGATATTTCATTTTGTGCTGGTAAATCGGATGGATTATATAGTTCTAATACTTGTCCATCTGTTTTATGAATTTTATAAATAACCGATGGAGATGTTGTAATTAAGCCCAAATCAAATTCTCTGTCTAATCTTTCTTCTATAATTTCTAAGTGTAATAATCCTAAAAAGCCACAACGAAATCCAAATCCTAATGCTGTGGAAGTTTCTGGTTCATATTCTAATGCTGCATCATTTAATTTTAATTTTTCTAATGCTACCTTCAAATTTTCATAGTCGCTTCCATCAATTGGGTATAAACCACAATACACCATAGGATTTACTTTTTTATAGCCTGGTAATGGTTTTTCTGCTGGACTATTTCTTAAAGTTATTGTATCTCCTACACGAATATCGGATAAGTTTTTAATGCTTGCTGCTATATAGCCTACTTCTCCTGCCTCTAGTACTTCACAAGGTTCATATCTTCCTGGTTCAAAATGTCCTACTTCTGTTACGGTAAAATTTTTACCATTTGCCATAAGTAAAATTTCGTCTCCTACTTTTACAGTTCCGTCTTTTACTCTTACATAAGCAATGGCTCCTTTATAGTCGTTATACAAAGAGTCAAAAATTAAACAAGTAAGAGGTTTATTTTTATCTCCTGTTGGTGCTGGCAAGTCAGTTACAATTCTTTCTAGTACCTGATCTACATTTAGTCCTGATTTTGCTGAAATGCAAGGAGCATCCTCTGCTGGTATTCCAATAATATCTTCGATTTCTTTTTTTACTTCTTCTGGTCTTGCATTTGGCAGGTCCACTTTATTAATCACTGGCAAAATTTCCAAATTATTATCAATTGCTAAATAAACATTGGCAAGTGTTTGTGCCTCCACCCCTTGACTACTATCTACTACAAGTACAGCTCCATCACAAGCAGCCAAACTTCTAGATACTTCATAATTAAAATCCACATGACCTGGGGTATCTATTAAATTTAGTTCATAAGTGTTTCCATCTTTTGCCACATAATTCATGCGCACTGCTTGGGATTTAATGGTAATCCCTCTTTCTTTTTCTATTTCCATGTTATCTAACACTTGACTTTCCATTTCTCTCTTGGATAATACTCCAGTCATCTCTATTAATCTATCTGCCAAAGTAGACTTACCATGGTCTATATGAGCTATAATACTAAAATTACGAATATATTTCTTTTTGTCTTCCATGCTTTCCATTCCTTTTCTTTTTATCTACGCCTATTTTAGCATACTATAGTAGAAAAATCAAACAAAACTTCCACACTTATTTTCTATTTGTGTGAAAGTTTTCTTTTTGATTTTATATAATAGTTTTATAATTCTCCATAGCCACTCTCTAGCCATTCTTCTTCCCATCTGTCATATTCTTCATTTAATGCTTCCATAAAATCTTCTGGGTTATTTATCACTTCATAAGTTACTGTTCCTACAATAAATACCCAAAAGATAATAATAACAATTGCTATAGCAGATAGCACTGTTCCTGCTATTCCCATTGCTTTTGGCTCGTTTGCTTTACTTTTTTTCACAATCTCCACAATTCCTAAAACCAACCCTATTAGTGCTGGTATAAATGCAATTGCTCCTACTACTGGTATAAATCCAATCAGTAAAGATATAATTCCTAATACTAATGCAGCAACTCCCATGTTTCATCCTCCTTTTATTTTTATTTCTTATACTATCATTCTACTAAATTCTACATTTTCTGTCAAACCCATTTTGCTATTTTTACTATTATTTTTTGTTTTTTAGAAAGACCTACTATTTCAACAATATCGTATTTTCCTTTGCCACGTATGGTTAAAATGCTATTTTCTTTTACTTCTTTTGTTCCTTTGGTTGTCATCTCATAATTTAAAAATACTCTTTCTTGTTTTAAATATTCTTCTGCTTTTGCTCTAGAACACCCTACAATTTCCGATACAATCGCATCTAAACGCATAGAAGGCACTATAATATTTTTTTCTTCTTTTTTCTGTTCTATTCTTCTAATATCTTGCAGCTCTACTTCTTTCAAATTTGCTTTTTGAAACCTCGTTAAATCTCCTAAATGTTTTAGTAAGAAAGGAAGAATTTCTTTATCTACTAGAATATCTGCTCCATCTTCTTCTACAAGAATGTCCCCTATTTTTTCTCTTTTTACTCCTAATTTTAGGATACCACCTAGATAAATACGATGCTCATATTCTCCTATTTTTTCTTTGGGAAGTTTTACTCGTAAAACACTTATTTCTATCTCTTTTCCTTCTTCACTTTTTTCAGGATAAAAATAGAGTTGTCTTCTTTGCGCATCCGCATAGCCTCCTTGCCACGAAAAATGAGCTATTTTTTGTCTTTGCAAAAAGGATTCTACCAATTTTTGTTCTGCCATATCTAAAAAATCTGTATGAGTGATTTGTTTTTTGGTAGTACTTGCTACTTGTTTGTCTAAAACTTTCGCAAGAATAAGTCTATCCTCTTCTTTCTTGTATTTTGATAAAATTTCTTGCTTGTTCATTTTCTTTCCTCTTTCTCATTTCTTTTTCTAAAGAAGGGAAACATCCATATATTTTTTCCAATTCTTCTACACTTCCCTGGGGAATAAAGGCATCTGGATAGCCATAAGTCTCTATCGTAATATCTTGTAAATGATGCCTTACTATTAATTCCATAACACTAGAGGCAAGTCCCCCTTTTAAAATATTATCTTCTATGGTAATTACCCTTTTGGTTTTTTGAATAGATTTTAAAAGAGTATTCTCATCCAAAGGTTTTAAAAAACGTACATTAATGACTTCCGCTTCTTTTCCATATTTCTGCAGACTTTTTGCATATTCCATTGCTTTTTCTACCATATTACCAATCGCAATAATGGAAATATCTTTTCCTTCTTGCAGAATTTCCGCTTTTCCTTTTTCTATTTTTTCATGTTTTGTAAAAGCCTCTTTTGCTTGTCCTCCTCTTGGATAGCGAATGACAACAGGCTCATGTAGACTGAAAGCATAAGTTAGCATATCTTCTAGTTCCTTAAAATCTTTTGGTGCCATAAGCACAAGGTTTGGTACAATTTGCATAAAAGATAAATCATAAATTCCTTGATGGGTTTCTCCATCTGCACCAACAATTCCAGCTCTATCTACACACATTACTACCGGTAGCTTCTGCAAACATACATCGTGAATTACTTGGTCATATGCTCTTTGATAAAAAGAAGAATAAATAGGTACTACTGGTCTTAATCCTTCTCTTGCCATTCCAGCTGCCATAGAAAGAGCATGTTGTTCTGCTATTCCTACATCAAAAAATCTATCTGGAAAATTTTCTTTAAATTTAGCAAGACCCGTTCCATCTGCCATAGCAGCTGTAATAGCTACAATACGATTATCCTTTTGGGCTAGTTCTACTAACTTTTCTCCCATTACATGGGAATAGTCTAACTGTTTTTCTTTTTCGGATTTTCCTGTTGCTTCATCAAAAGGCCCTGTCGCGTGGAATTTATCTGGATTTTTTTCTGCAAAAGGATATCCCTTTCCCTTTTTCGTAATGATATGTACTAAAACTGGTTGTTCTTTTTCCTTTTGTGCCAAACGTAAAATCCACTCCACTCTTTCTATATCATGCCCATCTACTGGTCCTAAATATTTAAAGCCTAAATCTTCGAAAAACATATTGGGTAAAAATAGTTGTTTTATACTATATTTTACTTTTCTAGCTAGCAGAATAATAGGATTTCCAATCATCGGTGTTTTTTCTAGTATTTTACGAATAAAATTATTGGATTTTTTATAGAATTTTTTGGTTCTCATTTTTGTTAAAAAACGAGAAATTCCACCTACATTTTTGGAAATACTCATTTCATTATCATTTAATACTACGATTAACCTTGTTTTACTATTTCCCGCGTCATTTAATGCTTCTAATGCCATTCCTCCTGTTAGAGCTCCATCTCCGATGACAGCTACTACATCATGTTGTTTTTCTTGCAAATCCCTTGCTCTTGCCATTCCTAATGCAACGGATATAGAAGTACTACTATGCCCCGTATCAAAGCAATCATAAATAGATTCTTTTGTCTTAGGAAATCCTGCAATTCCTCCTAAAGTACGCAAGGTGTCAAACTTATCTTTTCTACCTGTTAATAGTTTATGCACATAAGTTTGATGACCCACATCCCAAATGATTTTATCTTCTGGCATAGAAAATACACTGTGCAAGGCTATGGTTAATTCTGTTACTCCTAAATTAGAAGCCAAATGCCCTCCTGTTTTAGAAACAGTATGAATAATTTTTTCTCTGATTTCTTCTGCCAATTTTTGCTTTTCCTGCAAATTTAATTTTTTTACATCATCTGGCGTATTTATGGTGTCTAATATTGGCGACATGTCTTCCTCCCTCATTTTACGTTATATCATCACAAATAATAATAATGTTGTTATTAATGGAACAGTCAAATTATCTGTTCCCTTGATAGAAATTGCTTCTAATAAAGTAGCCACAGCACTAAGAAGGACTGCTTTTACTCCCCACAATGGCGTTTGTTCTATACATAAAAAAACAGCTAAAATGATAAAAGATACCAAAAACATGGTAGCTGAACCTGCTATTGTTTTATGAGATGAACCAATTTTATAGGAATAACTTTTGATAGCCCTACCTATTACTGCAGCCAATCCATCTCCATATCCCATAATAAGAACGCCCACAAGACCTAATTCTGGTTTTTGTACGATTCCAAAGGAGAAAATAGCTAATAAAAATAGAGTAATAGCATAATATACTGTACCTAGTCCTTCTTCTTTGGAGTCTCTTTCCATAACAGAAATCAAATTTCTTTTATAAGAAAGATAATTTACAAGAATAAAGCAAAGAGGCAAACTACATGCCCAAAATACATTATCAAAGAAACACATAGCAATTATCCACCAATTGGCAAGCATAATGTGGATAAACTTTCTACTTGCTTCTTTCCCTGCTTTTTCAAAAAATTTTCCTGCTACTAGCACTAATCCTATATATACTAAAGAAATAATAATACCTATTATATTTTTCATACAATCTATTACCCCTTTTTTGTTATTTTTTCTATCCTACCACATAATCTTCTATATTTCCAGTCTATATTACAATTTTATTTCTTTTTCTACATTTATATTGCTTTCTTTATTGCAATATATTATACTAGAAATGTATATAGATAGCTTTTTTACAAAAACTATGGATAAAAAAAGAAAGGAAGGAATAAAGTATGAAAAAAATAAAAAATAAGTTATGGTTTTCTTTTTTTGTAATACTAATGTTAATTTCTACCACTTGTTTCGCTGTTTCGGTTTCTTCTGACGATGCTACTTTAACATTAGTAGAGAATAATGTTTGTACGATTCAGGTAACAGATTTTGTACAATTTGAAAAAAGTTTGATAGAATTTGACGAAACTACTAAAGATTTTACTATCCAATTAACAATAACCAACACTGCAGAGGAAGTTTTCCCAGAACCAACGGAAATTTTTCTTGTAATAGACAATTCTTTAAGTATGAATGACGAAGTATCTCCTGATGTTACAAGACTTGCTACTGTCACTAACTCTGCTAAAACTCTTGCTAGTCAATTATTAGAAAATGAGAATGTATCTTTAGGTGTTGTTAGTTTCTCTACAGGTGATGAAGAAGGCACTATTACAGATGCAAGTCTTCTACTTACACCTTCTCATGATATAGAAGAAGTAACTACTAGTATAAATTCCATTGCTTCTGGTGAATTGGGACCTAGAACAAATATTGACGCAGGATTAACACTTGCTAATCAAAATTTTTCTGAAGATTGTCAAAGCAAATATATTGTTTTATTAACAGATGGTGTACCAAATACAGCTGTAGGAGGTCCTACACAAACCTATTCAGGAGAAACTGCTACGAAAACAAGAGCTACTTTGCAAAATATTACAGAAGAAGGCGTTCATATTTTTTCTTTAATGACTGGTGTTGTAGATATTGAAGAGCCAAGTACTGGCATTAGTTATAAAACATTGGCAGAAGAAATTTTTGGAACTCCAGAAGAACCAACTGTTGGAAAATTCTATTATATCACAGATGATGAGATAGAACAAACTGTATCAGAAACAATTCTTGCGGATATTACCAATGTTGCAGATTCTACAATTCATAATTTAGATATTTACGATTATTTTCCACAAGAGATTATCGATAACTTCGATTTTAGTTACGTAACTTCTCCTAACTTAGGAACCGTTTCTGCTGAAATTAATGTAGAAGATAGATATATCGTATGGCATATAGATTCTTTAGCACCTGGTCAAAGTGGATCATTAACTTACAAATTGAGTTTAAAATCCACTATAAATTCTGAAATTGATGAACAAATACTACCTACTAATGAAAAAGTAGAAATTACTTCTGAAGATATTGTTTCAGAAGATGGCAGTCACACAGTATCTTCTACTGTTTCACCTCAGGTACAAGTAAATCTTCCTGAAGAAACACCTGCCCCACCAACCAATACAGTAGATAATACCGTAGCTAATACCGTAATTCCTCAAACAGGTACAAGTAATTTCCCTATGATTTTTATTGGTATTGTTGCCATCGTAGCGACTATAGTTGGTGTTAGATTTTATCAATTGCGTAAGAATGTAAAATAAAAAATAAAGGCTCTAACTGTGTTAGAGTCTTTATTTTTTATGGCATATTGGAGATAATAAATCATAATCACCAGTAAAATAGGGTGTTTTCACTCACAAGTTGTTGCTCATGATAGGCACACAAAAAAGAAACTAGTATCAAACTAATTTCTTACTTTATTTAAATTCCTATTGTATATGCTGTTTCCTCCATTTTTCCATCTCCTCCTGTTATTTTGATATCTGTCTTTAAAAGAATACAAGGTCGAAGACCAGCATCACCTAAATATCCAAATGCTTTCCCATAACTCTGTATATCACATAAATATCCAGCACTAAAATCTCCTTCAATTTCCACACAACGTATACCAAAATTACAATTAGCCGAATTAGAGTATACATAACGTTTTCTTATGTTTTCCTATTTTCTCTTCTTTATACTTTATATATTATATTATCTTTTGGTTAATTGTCAATATTAATTCTATTATCATCATTTTCCCATATGAAAGAAATGTGATAATGTCTTAAGTAATGAAATGAGAAAATGTCCCAACT
>CAMMAC010000024.1 GCA_946493085.1 uncultured Clostridiaceae bacterium | reverse complement strand
ATATAGAAAAAACAAGGGTTGTAGAAGTTTTAACAGAGAAACTTTTTACAAAACCATCATTCAAGAGGGGGATATGAAATTAGAATTATAAGAACATTGACAAGTAAAGCAAGAAAATGATATTATCAAAACAATTAATAGTGCAGGAGGGGGAATACCAGAAAAATGGAAGAAAACTTTTTTAAACCATCTGTAACAGTGGATTCTATTGTATTTACTATTCGAGATAGTGAGCAAGAAAATTATAGAAAATTGCCAGAGAAAAAGTTGCAAATTTTATTAGTAAAAAGAGGGCAAGAACCATTTTGCGATAAGTGGTCATTGCCAGGTACCTTTGTACAAGAAAAAGAGAGATTAGAAGAAGCGGTAAATAGAAGTTTAAAAGAAAAAGCAAATATAAACAATATTTATTTAGAGCAATTGTATACTTGGGGAGATCCAGCAAGAGACCCAAGAGAAAGAGTCATTAGTACCTCTTATATGGGATTAGTAGATAGCGAGGATATTAAGCTAAAAGCAGGGAAAAATATACATGAAATAGATTGGTTTACCATTCATACAACCGTAACAAAACAAACGAGAAAAGAAAATAAACATGGCTATCAAAAAATAGAAGAAATGGAAATTAAGCTAGAAAGCAAGACAGAAGTATTAAAAAATAAAGTAAAAGTAGTAAAAGAGCTAGTAGATGGGAATATGATTATTTATACCCAAATTATACAGTCCGATTTAGCATTTGACCATGCAAAATTAATTGTTTACGCATTAGATAGATTAAAAAATAAAGTAGAATATACTACCATTGCTTTTCATTTAATGCCAGAAAAATTTACTTTAACCAAACTACAACAAGTATATGAAATTTTATTAGATAAACCTTTATTAAAAGCAAATTTTAGAAGAAAGATAGCAGATATGGTGATAGAAACAGAGGAGCAAGAAGAAAATGCAGGGCATAGACCATCTCGATTATATCGATTTAATACAAACTGGCAACCACATGTATTCTAATGAATTTTCTGTATTTTGGAGAAGCATAAAAAAGTCAGGGAAAAAGAGAAATATCTCTTTTATCTCTGACTTTTAGTTTATTGTACCGAATTTAGAAAAAGGCCAAAACCTTATCCAAACGATACTTTCTATTTTTTCAAAAGGAATACAACCAAATTTTCTGCAATCATTAGAAAATTCTCTATTATCTCCCATGGCAAAGACCGTTCCCTCTGGTACAACAAAATCTGTTAAGATAGAATTTTGAGGCTGGGTTACGGTACCTTCTGGAAGATATTCTTCTTGTAATTCTTCCTCATTTACAAAAACTTTTCCCTCTTTTATAACAACGTGGTCTCCTGGCAGAGCAATCACTCTCTTAATGTAACTGGTTTTATTCACATCTAACACATAGTAGAAAAATTGGGAAAATAAATTCGAAGGAGCATGATGGTAAGTAGCAGTAAGAGAAGAAGAGTTTTCGTCTGGTGCCTCAAAGGTGATAATTTCTCCTCTTTTAGGAATTTGATGTGTGATAATAGCAATGCGATTTAGCAATAATCTTTCTCCTTCTACTAATGTGGGGTTCATAGATACACTTTTCACAACAGTAGGAGTTCCAATAAAATAGCGAATAAGGAGTGCTAATAAAATGGCAATGAAAATACAAATCACCCATTGTAACCATTCTCTGGACCTTAAAAAATTCATGTAGACAATCCTTCTTTCTAAAAATTATTTCAAAGATTCCTCTGGAAAAGGAATAAAACGGTACACTGCTTCAGCAAATCCACCTTCTTCTACAGAACGAGTAGTGGTATAGGTAGCTACTTCTTTTAGCTTACTATAAGCATTCTGAACAGCTACTCCAATACCAGAAGACTGTAGCATATCTATATCATTTAAATTATCTCCAATAGATAAAATTTCTTCTTTATTTAAATGAAGGTAGTTTCCTAATGTTTGCAGTGCAGATCCTTTACTGACAGCTAAAGGAGAAATGTCTAAATATTCATATTCTTTATTAATAACGGTATCTTTATAGTTGCCATATTTCTGAATAGAAACAATAGTTAGATGAACAGTTTGTTCTAATTCCTCTTTTACTCTTTTTAAAGAAGAAGGGCTGGATATGACTAGTTTTAAAATGGGAGTTTTTTCTTTGGTAAGATAGGTAGATAAATCTTCTACCAATTGAATTTTAATTTGGTTAGGAAATAATATGGAATTGCGAAGATCCATATACAATAATTTTTCAGTTAAAATACTATTTTCTGTATAAGCATGCACGTGTAGATGGTACTTTTTGGCGATAGAAAGACAAGTTTTAATTTCTTCTAAAGAAAGTATTTTTTTGGCAATTTCTTCTCCGGTTTGTAAGTTGATAATTTGACTTCCGTTGCCAAAAATACCGTAACTTGCATGGAAGTTTTTACAAAAGTCCCTGCTAAGAGCATAGGTTTTTCCTGTGCAAATTACAAAATCGGTAGAAGAAGTATGTAAGTCATCTATTGCTTTTAAATTTTCCTTTGAAATATGATGGTTATAATCTACAATAGTACCATCTAAATCACTTGCAATTAATTTTATCATAAGAATCCCTCTCTTATTCATATGGTAATAGTATACCGAAAAATCTGGAAAAAGTAAACCATTTTTTTATGATTTATAAAATCTTAGAAGCAAATCTTATAGCAAAACATTAATTTGTAACAGCTTTAGCAAGCATTTCCTTTTTTAGATGCCATAGTTTTTCCGATAAATCTACATAGTAAAGATGTGGATTTTCTAGTCTTTTTACTTCTTCCCACATACTAGTTAATTGTTCTTTGCAATAAGTAGCAATTTGTTTTAAATCGGGAGAAGTATAAACTAATTTTCCATTTTCAAAAATAGGTTTTTGTAAGCAAACAGCAGTATAATTGCTTAATGTCTTTTTTTTCCATGGATTTTGTTCATCAAAAATAACATAATGGTCTTTTGGAATTTGCTCATCATATAAGGTAATTACATCAGCTAATGCCTTATGTGTGTCGTTATCATAAAAACGATATACTTTTTTAAAACTTGGATTTGTAATTTTTGCCATAGTTTCGCTTATCTTTATTTTAGGAATTAGTTTTCCATCTTTTTCTAAAGCAGAAAGTTTATAAACTCCACCAAATACAGGGTTACTCTTAGCTGTAATTAAATTTTCACCAACACCAAAGCTATCTATTTTAGCACCTTGTTCTAAAAGTGAGGTGATTAAAAACTCATCTAAAGAATTGGTAGCACAAATACCACAATCAGGATAACCGTTTTCGTCTAGCATTTCCCTTACTTTTTTAGAAAGATAAGCAAGGTCTCCGCTATCTAAACGAACAGCTTTAGGACGAATGCCAAGAGGGTCTAATACATCATGAAATACACGAATGGCATTAGGTACGCCACTTTGTAGCACATCGTAGGTATCTATTAATAAGGTACAAGAGTTAGGATAAGTTTCAGCATAGGCCTTAAAAGCTTCGTACTCAGAAGGAAAACTTTGTATCCAACTATGAGCCATAGTACCACTAGCAGAAACATGAAATTTCTTAGCAGATAAGCTACAAGAAGTTCCTACTGCACCACCAATAATGCTGGCTCTTGCTCCATAAACAGCAGCGTCTACCCCATGAGCACGCCTAGCACCAAATTCCATTACAGGAATACCTTTGGCAGCTTTTACAATACGACTAGTTTTGGTAGCAATTAAAGATTGGTGATTTAATGTTAATAAAAGCATAGTTTCTAATAGCTGAGCTTCTATGATAGGGGCTTTTACAGTTAGCAAAGGCTCATTAGGAAAAACGACGGTTCCTTCTGGAATAGCCCAAATACTACCTGTAAAATGAAAATTTTCTAAATATTGTAAAAATTCTTCTGAGAATTGATTTTGTTCTCTTAAATAGCTAATATCTTCTTTGCTAAATTGTAAATGAGTAATATAATCGATTACTTGCTCTAAACCTGCCACAATAGCATAACCTCCATTGTCAGGAATTTTTCTAAAAAAAACATCAAAATAGGCTATAGTGGACTGCATAGACTTATTAAAATAGCCATTAGACATAGTAAATTCATAAAAATCTGTAACTAAAGAAAGAGAATCTTTCATAGTAAAACCTCCTCACACATTTTGTTAAATCTTTTTCCTATTAAAAAGAATAACAAATATAAAATTTACTTATTAACTAATTGATAATAACAATATAATACGAACAATAAAATTTGTCAAGAGAAAATGAAAAATTTTCTAAAAAGAACTTAGTTAAAAAAATAATGATAATAACAAAATAACATAAATGTAATTGCCAAAACAGCAGAAGAAAAAGAAAATAGCATATAGAAAGTAGCGTAGGAAAAGGAGAAAAAACATGAAAGAGGAAAAAGCAATTACATTAGTTACATTAGCAGTTACCATTATTGTATTAATTATTTTAGCAGGAGTAAGTATAACAAGCTTAGTGGGGGATAATGGAATTATTACAAAGGCAAAGCAAGCAAGGGAAAATATTACCTATGCAGGCCAAGAAGAGCAAGAGCAATTAAATCAATTGTTTTGGGAGATAGAGCAAAATGGAAGTTATACAGAAGATGAAGAAGATGATAAAAAAGATGAAATGATAGAATTACTACAAAAACAGGTAGAAGAATTGAAGCAACAAGTAGCAGAATTGCAGGGGGAAAATACAGAATTAAAAGAAGAAGTAGAAAATCTAAATAGTCAAATAGAAGATTTAAATAAGCAAATAAACGATTTGAAAGCAGAGGTAGCAGAAAAAGATATAGAGATAGCAGACTTAAAAGAAGAGATAGTATTAAAACAAGAAACGATTAATAATCTGCAAGAGCAATTAGATAGTTTAAATAGTCAGCTAGCACAAACGAATGCAACGGCAGCAGAAATTTTAAAAGGTTATAAAGCGTATAGTGGAGGAAAATTGTTAGTAGGAATTATGGCAAATAACGGAGCAGTAAACGAAAGTTTAAATGCAGGACAAAGTTATACCATACCAGCGGGCTATCATAATGGAAGAGGAAAGATAGTGGCAAATAGTTTAGCAAGCCAAACGCAGGGAACGGCAACAGCAGAGGATATAACAGAGGGAAAAATTGCATATGTAAATGGACAAAAAATTGTAGGAACAGCGGGTAGTCATCAAGATATTTTTTCAAAAGTTGTTACAAGTGCTAATTATGGAGATTACGTTTATTATCCAATTGATCTAAATGGAGATGGAAATACAAGTAATGACTGGAGAATATTTTATAATAATGGAGAAAATATATTTATTATAGCAGCAGACTATGTAAAAAATACATCTACTTACCTAAATAATACAGGAACAGGGATGAGTGCAAGTACAGGACAATATATAAATTACGGTTTATATTGGAAAACCGCCTTAGCAACAGCACAAACGGTAGACTCGTCTGTATTAAATTTATTTCAACAAAGTTGGACTAACTATAATTCCAATAGCAATGCAAAATGTGTATCTGCATTACTAAATACAGATAATTGGAAAGAATTTGTAAATACTAGCTATGCAAATTATGCAATAGGAGGACCAACTATAGAAATGTGGGTAAAAAGTTATCGTGAAAAAGGCTATGCTTCATTATATACAAAAACAAATACAACAGGGTATTGCATAGGAAATACACAAAATCCAACAACAACTTATTATAATTTAGAAAATGATAATGGATATAATGCAACATTATATTTCCCATACAAAAGTACTGGTATGCGAGACGGAACACAATGTAATGGTTACTGGATAGCATCGCCAGGAGCTAGTAGCACTGATGATTTAATGTGTGTATATTGTAATGGGTTAGTAAGTAACAATAACTATAATGATGTTAATTTAAGCGTTCGTCCATTAGTTTGCTTAAAGGCAGACCTTAAAGTAACAAGAGATTATGATGGTATTTGGAGATATTAATATTGAGAAAAAGTTAGAATAAAGTAATGTTTCAAGATCTAGTGCAAATTTGTACTAGATTTATTTTTTGTATTTGTAAGTCTATATGACTAGGAGAAAATATATATAAGTGAAAGTAAAAATTTTCTAAAAAAGATTGATTTTTTGAAAACGTATTGGTAAATTATGCAATGTAAATATATAATAACTAATAAACATAATCAAATTAACATCTAAATCATACAAAGACTAAATAAAACTATATGCAATTGTACATACTAGTAATAAATAAAAACGAAATATATAAGTAAGATAAAGAGGAGGAACATATGCGTACAAAAGAGCAAAAACTAAAAGAAAGAGAAAAAGGTATCACGATGGTGGTGTTGGCAGTAACAATTATCGTATTAATTATTTTAGCAGGAGTTAGTTTAAATGCAACAATAGGGGAGAATGGAATTATTACTCAAGCACAAAAAGCAAAAGAAAATATGGAACTGGCAAGAGTAGAAGAAGAGGAACAATTAAATAGTTTATATGAAGAATTAGCAAAAGGAGGAGAAGGAATCTTTGATGATTCTATGGGAGATGCTATAGAAAAATTAGAAAACTTTAAAAAGATAATAGCAACAGCTATAACAAATGAAGGGGTTCCAACACTAGAAACAGACACAGCAGAGACAATGGCAGAGAACATAAGCAAAATCTTGCAAGAAAGAACAAAAGATGCAACAGCAACGGCAGAAGATATAGCGGAAGGAAAGACTGCTTATGTAAATGGAGAAAAAATTGTGGGTAATGCACAAAATAATTCTAATATAGTAGTTGGAACTTTTCAAATTTGTACTTCACAAGAGGGAACATTAAAAAATAATATTGTTCACTATAATAATGAAGTAGCAAATAGTAGTGATGAAATACTAACATTTAAAAAAAGCGGAACAGTATCTATTTATGGTGCCACATATATGGAGGAAGCAGAAGGAGATTTATATATTTTTTTAAACAATGAAATTATATACAATTACATACCAAGATCTGGATATGAATATCATGTATATTCAATAAAAGACATAAATATAAAAGAAGGAGATACGATGTATATAACAACATCGGGAGGAAGAAATGGAATAAAAATAAATATAAATTCTGCCACCATTTTCTTTCAATGATATGCGTAGATAAAAATTAATATAATATTGAAACTCTAATACAAATTTGCATTAGAGTTATTTTTTTAATAAAACTGATAACAAAATAACATAAATGTAATTGCCAAGATAAAAAGAAAAAAGGAAAATATACTTATCATAGTAAAATAGTGAAATTCAGCAAGAAAGATTAAAGCACAAGAAAATAACATAAAAAAGGAGCTAAAGAAAAGTGAAAAAGGAAAAGGGAATTACATTAGTTACGTTAGTTGTTACCATTATCGTTTTGATTATCTTAGCAGGAGTCAGTTTAAATGCTACACTAGGAGATAATGGAATTATTACACAAGCACAAAAAGCAAAAGAAAATATGGAACTAGCAAGAGCAGAAGAAGAGACGCAATTAAATAGTTTGTATGAAGAACTAGCAAAAGGAGGAGAAGGAATCTTTGATGATTCTATGGCAGATGCCATAGAAAAACTAGAAAATTTTAGAAAAGTAATAGCAACAGCTATAACAAATGAAGGGGTTCCAACACTAGAAACAGACACAGCAGAGACAATGGCAGAGAACATAAGCAAAATCTTGCAAGAAAGAACAAAAGATGCAACAGCAACGGCAGAAGATATAGCGGAAGGAAAGATTGCTTATGTAAATGGACAGAAGGTAATGGGAACAGGAAATAGTAGTGGAAATTATTTGATGGGTTCTGAATGGATGGAAGAAAATAAGTTTTCTAGAACTGTTCATAGACGCAGTCCTACAAATGCATCGCCTTATCTAGCACTGACAGAACCAATAGACTTGACAAATGTTAATAAAATTAGTGTATTATTAGCTTTAGTTAATAATGGCAATAGCACATGTGTTGCTGGGATGGGGGTATCTCCTACACTACCTACGTCTCAATCAGAGTGTGCAAGAGCGGAAATATTAGAAACTTTTTCATCGGGAATGACTGGAGATAGAACCGTATTATTAGAGGTTGATGTATCTTCATTAACAGGAAATTACTATCCATTTGTATATACTACTTTCCCATATGAAACAGCAATTGTATATTGGAAGATAGAATAAAAGGATAAAGAGATAAGAAAAAAGAATAAAAGAATTTTTGATGATGCCTCCTATTTTTTGGGAGGCTAAAATTATCCATAAGTAAAAAATAAGATGTACATATATTACTAATTTCCTTGCGATGAATCTTTCGGTATGATATAATCAAACGAGTAAAAGCAGAACATATGCACATAAGGAGGAAAAATTGTGGATAAAATAGAAAAATTCTTAGTAAGCGGAGGAAAAATTAACGTAATAGTAGCATCTACAACAGATTTAGTAGAAGAGTCAAGAAAAATACATGATTTAAGCCCAACCGCCACAGCAGCACTAGGTAGAACGTTAACCATGGGTGTATTAATGGGAAGTAACTTAAAATCGAAAGAAGATACTATTACAATACAAATAAAGGGGAACGGGCCCATTGGAGGAATAACAGTAGTAGTAAACCAAGAGTTAGAAGTAAAAGGGTATGTTTATGAACCTAAGGTAGATATTCCAGTAAGAGAAGATGGAAAATTAGACGTAGGAAGAGCAGTAGGTCAAGAAGGTTTTTTATATGTTATTAAAGATTTAGGCCTAAAAGAACCATATGTAGCTTTAAGTAAATTAGTTACAGGAGAAATTGCGGAAGATTTTGCAAGTTATTTTCTCATTTCAGAGCAAAAAAATACAGCAGTTGCACTGGGAGTACTAGTGAATAAAGATGGTGTAAAATCTAGTGGAGGTTATATGATTACTGCTATGCCGGATGCTACAGAGGAAGATATTTCTAAAATAGAAGAAGCATTAAAAAAAGCAAAGCCAGTTAGTCAGATGTTGGATGAGGAAAAAAGTTTATTAGAAATAGTAAAAGAGATTACAGGTGCAGAGGAAGAGGATATCCAAAGATTAGAAGAACTAAAACCAACTTATCATTGTAACTGTAGTAAGGAAAAGATGGAGAAAGCATTAATAGCAATAGGAAGAGAAGAATTAGAAAACATCATACAAAAAGATAAAAAAGCAGAGATGAGATGTCAATTTTGCAATAAAACATACACTTTTTCAGAAGAAGAACTAAAAAAATTACTAAAACAATAAACAAAGGAGAGGAACTAAAAGATGTACTTAATCGTAGGATTGGGAAATCCAGAAGAAGAATACAATCATACAAGACATAATATGGGATTTCATGTAATTAATCAGTTGGCTAAAAAATATGATATTAGTATGAACAGAAAAAAATTTGAAGGAATTTATGGGGATGGTAAAATAGAAGAGGAAAAAGTAATTTTATTAAAACCTCAAACTTATATGAATGCAAGTGGAAAATCTATCATACAATTTATGCATTTTTATAAATTACAGCCAGAAAATGTGATAGTAATATATGATGATATGGATGTAGAACCTGGAAAAATAAAAATACGAAAAAAAGGAGGACCAGGGAGCCATAATGGAATGAAGTCCGTTATCCATGAGATTCAATCACAAGAAGTTCCTAGAATTCGAGTGGGAATAGGAAGACCACAAGAACAAAATCAAATGATAGAATATGTAATTGGAGCAATAGAACCAGAAGAAGAAAAAGAATTAGAAGAAGGAGTAGAAAAAGCAAAAGACGCAATAGGAGCAATTTTAGAAGAGGGTATAGATAAAGCAATGAACCAATACAATTAAAGAAAAAATATAGAAGACAGAAAGGAAATAGGGTAAAGAATGCTAGAAATTTTCATAGAAGAGCAAAAAGAAAAAAGAAAAATTGCACTGGTAGAAGAAGGAGTTTTAAAAGAATTTTATGAGGAAACAGAGCAAAAAGAGCGTATGGAAGGGAATATCTATTTAGGAAAAGTAAAAGACATTTTGCCAGGGATGCAAGCAGCTTTTGTAGATATAGGTTTAAAAAGAAATGCTTTTATACACATGAAAGATATTATTCCAAAAGTGAGTAATGAAACAGGAAATAAAGAAGAAAATTTAGAAAAATATAGAATACAAGATTATATAAAACAAAATGATAATTTATTAGTGCAAATAAAAAAGGATAGTAGCAATAGCAAAGGGGCAAGGATTACTTGTCATGTACATATACCGGGAAGATTTGTAGTATTAGTAACTGAAAATGATTTTATTACAGTTTCTCAAAAAATCATTGATAAAGAAGAAAGAAAAAGATTATTAGATTTGGCACAAAAAACAATAGAAGGAATTAGAAAACCAAATGAAAAATTAGGAATTATTGTTAGAACAGCGGCAGAAAATAAGTCTGAAGAAGAATTAAAAGAAGATATTCAAAACTTAGTAACAGCATGGAGGAACATGCAGAAAATACAAAAAGAAAATGGACAAAACCGGTTTGCCAAAAGTATTATATGAAAATGGATCTATTCTGCAAAAAATGTTATTAGATTTTATGGATAAAGATGTCCATAAAATTGTGGTAAATGAGGAGAAAGTAGCAGATAAAGTAGAGCAAGAAATGGAAAAAATGCAACATAAAAAGAATACAATACCGTTAGAAGTAGAGGAAAATATTTGGGATAAATATAGCCTGGATAAGCAAATAGAAAAAATACAAGATAGGAAAATATGGTTAAATTGTGGAGGCTTTATTACCATTGATAAAACAGAGGCATTAACAGCTATAGATGTGAATTCTGGAAAATATACAGGGAGAAAAAATTTAGAAGAAACGGTTTTAAAAGTAAATGAAGAAGCAAGCAAAGAAATAGCGAAACAATTGCGCCTTCGTGATATTGGAGGTATTATTATGATAGATTTTATTGATATGCAAGAAGAGGAGAGTAGAAAAAAAATAGTGCAATTGTTAGAAGAAAGTTTGAAAGAAGATAGAAGTAAGACACAAATCGTAGAATTTACAAAATTAAGTCTATTAGAAATGACAAGAAAACATATTTGGAATCATCCATAAGAATTATTAAAAAAGGTTTGTAGGTAAAACCATAAAAACCTAAATTATCTATGACAAAGGAGGAAAAGAAATGGAATTATCATTTATTTTACCATTTTTAGGAGTAGTATTAGTAGGATTTATTATATTAAAAATACTAGCACTTCCTATGAAAATTATCATCAAACTACTAATCAATGCTTTAGTAGGAGGCGTTATTTTATGGGTACTTAACTTAATATGTGCCGGATTTGGATTTACCATATTACTAAATTGGGTAACCGCATTAGTAGTAGGAATTTTAGGCGTTCCAGGCGTGATTTTAGTAGTTCTATATCAATTGTTTTTTATGTAGAAATGAAAAAACTCACCGTTATTTTTTATAACGGTGGTTTTTCTTTTTAAATGTTTTTATTAACATAATAGCTAATATATCTATTTATAGAGAATTATTTAAGAATTACCCAATATTTTCTTTATTTCTTCATGTCTTTTTACTTTTTGAGTTGTCGTCTTTATAAGAGGCTCTTCTGTTACAATCAATTCTCTAATATACTTGTAAGCAGGCATAGATTTATTAATTTTATTTCTAATATCTTGCCAAATAATGTCGTGGTATTCCTCTTTTTTCTTATCAGGAAACATTTCTTGCATAGTCTCTGGATTATATACTATTTTCGTACATAATGTTAAGTCTCCATCTCTAGAATCTGGTTTTCCATATACTATACTTTCAGATACGTAAGGCAAGCGATTAATTAAAATCTCTAATTCTTCTGGATAAATATTTTTACCATTTTTTAGTACAATAACATCTTTTTTTCTACCAGTAATGAAAAGAAAACCATCTTTATCAAAGTAACCTAGGTCACCTGTATAGAACCAACCATCTTTTAAAACTTCCTTGGTAGCTTCTTCATTTTCATAGTAGCCAAGCATAACAGTGGGACCTTTTGCCTTAATTTCTCCAATACCTTCTTCATTTGGATTATCAATAGCGATATCGATGCCAGGAAGAGCAAATCCAACAGAACCGAAGCTTTTTATACTTATCATTTTCACCAGCAAGAACTGGAGAAGTTTCTGTTAAACCATAACCCTGTAGTAAGTTAATTCCTAAATCTAAAAAGCCCTGAATAGCTTCTTTATTCATAGGAGCACCACCTGCAATTAACATACGAAGGTGAGGAGCAAAACTATCCAAAATTTGATGAAATACTTTTTTTCTAATATCAATGCCACATTTTAATAGCATGCGAGATATTTTGCGCATAGTATTTACTAGCTTTGTCTTGCCTTGTTCATCGATAGCTTTCACAATTTTTTTATACATAATTTCCAACATTAAAGGAACGCAAACAAAACCAGTAATATTGTATTCTTTTAAATTATTTGCAACATGTCTAATGCCATCACAAAAAGCAATGGTAATACCACAATAAGTACCATACAAGAAAGTACAAGTAGATTCAAAAGTATGGTGTAACGGCAAGAAAGATAAAAAAGTATCTTCCTTGGTTACTTTTGCCATTTGGGAAAGCGCATAGATGTCAGCACAGATATTGGCTTGTGATAAACTTACAGCTTTAGAAATGGCTGTTGTACCAGAAGTAAATAGCATAATAGCCATTTCTTGATTATCAATAGTAATAGAGTTATAAGTCGTATCTCCTTCTTGTAATGATTTTTTACCTTCTTCAATTAGATCAGTATAGCATAAGAAGTTCGTTTCAGTAGGAGGAACATCCATACAAATAAAATGAGATAAATGACTAGATTTTTCTGCCTGTAATTTTTCAAAGGTAGGGATGTACTCTTTATCAAAAATAACAGCCTCTGCTTCACTTCTTTTAATTAAACTTTCTAATTCATTTGCAGGAAGTGACTTATCTAAAGGAACTACTATAATGTCAGAAGTAGTAACAGCTAAGTAGCTAACACACCATTCATAACGATTTGGCGCAATAATAGCCACTCTTTTTTTTCTTAGTCCCATTTGTAGTAGTTTTGTACCAAGTGCTTTAATATCTGCTACAAATTGTCCATAGGTAATTTTAATATAGTCTTTAGACTTTGGTTCCAACTTATATTCAAATGCTAATTTATCAGCATATAGATTTTGATATCTTTGAACTAATTCTTTAAAATCATGAATTGGTTCTGCCTTATACAATACTCTTCTTTTATCTTCCAATACAAAAACCCCTTACTATTTTATTAATTTATGTGTATTGTATAACAAAAAAAGGGAAAATGCAATAAAAAATGAACAGAAAATGAATAGGAATGTCTCAAAAATATCAAGGATAAGTGGGACATTTATCTTGAAAAAATTAGAAAAGTAGGGTATGATAAGAAAAACAAGAGAATAAAAGAAATGAGGATGAAGCAATGAATCAATATTTTTGTATTATGGGGAAAAGTGCATCTGGCAAAGATACCATTTATGAAGCTCTAAAAAAACAAATGCAGATACAATCTTATATTCCTTATACAACAAGACCAATGCGAACAGGAGAAGCAGAGGGAAATCCTTATCATTTTGTTTCTATAGAACAAATGGAACAATGGGAAAGAGAAGGAAAAGAGCACTTTCAAGAGAAATGGCACAAGAACATCCTAAGATAGAAGAAATGAAGCGCAGATTAGAAGCAGATAATCAAGATTTTACAGAAGAAAAAATAAGAAATTTAGGAATTACGAAAGAAGCCAGGTTTCAAAATTTAGATTTAGATACCTGTGTGAACCAAATTAGACAATATATAGAAGAAAGGAAAAAAACACTGCATGAAAAATTTAGGCAAAAGTATGTATTCCCAGTAAGAAATATTCTACCACAAGTTCAAGAAAAGAAGAAGGAGTTGCTGGAAAAGAAAAAAACAGAATTAGAAAAAGAATAGGAGAAAAACTATGGCAAAATCTAGAAGAAGAAACAAAAGAAGTCCTAATAAAATAGGAGAAACAATTAGCAATGAAACTTTTAAAAAGATAGTATTAGTAATAGGTATTATCATTATAATTTGTGTAGGAATTATGGGAGTTCGTTATTGGCAAGATCAACAAAAGTTAGCTGAGCAAAGACAAAAACTAGATAAGCAAATAGAATCCATTTTTCAAGCAGAGACACAGCAAGAAGAAATCCAAAAGGAGGATACTGTCATTCATATGGCAGTAGTCGGAGATATTTTGTGTGGTAATTTGATGCTAGAAGATGCTAAAATGGGAGAAGATTATCAATTTACTAGCATGTTAGAAGGAGTAAAAGAATATACAGAGGCAGCAGATATTGCTATAGGAACCATGGAAACCAATTTTACACAAAATGAATATTCTGGTAATCAAGAATATAACAGCCCTGTCTCTTTTGCACAAGCAGTGAAAGATGTGGGGATAGATCTAGTTTCTACATCGCATAATCATAGTTTAGATTATGGATTAGATGGAATAAAGCAAACAAAACAAAATTTAGAAGAGATAGGGTATACCGTAGTAGGAACAAAAGATTCTGTAGAAGAAAAGAATTATATCATACAAGAGGCAAGTGGAATAAAGATAGGTTTTCTTGCTTATACTTATGGATTTAGTAATGAAAAAAGTGTAACCGAGGAAGAAAAGCAATATGTAAATGTATTTTCTTTAGAACAAGCAACGCAAGATATACAGGCAGCAAAAGAGGAAGGTGCAGAATATATTTGTGTTATTATGCATTGGGGAGAAGTAAATGCTACTAAAGCAAGTGAAGAACAAAAACAAATAGCAGACAGTCTAGTACAAAATGGAGCTAATATCATTGTAGGCTCTCATCCATCTGTTGTACAACAGATGGAAATGAAGAAAAATGCAGAAGGAGAAGATTGTTTTGTGGCATATTCCCTTGGCAACTATATTTCTTCTTTAAGTAGTGAAAATGCTAATTTAGAGATTATTTTAGATATACAATTAAGAAAAGATGCACAGACGGGAAAAGTGATATTAGAAAAAGTAAACTATACACCTATCTATGTACTAGATAATGGAAAAAAAGCAGAAAATAGATATACATTAGTAGATATGCAAGAAACAGCAAGAAAATATGCATCAGGAGAAACAAAGGAGATAACAAGAAAGACCTATGATGAATTAATGGAAGGATTAGAAAAATTAGAAGAAATTATTAGGAGGCAATCGTGAACGTAGGATTTATTCATTTAGGATGTAGTAAAAATTTAGTAGACACAGAAATGACCATTGGCTTGTTTCAAAAACAAGGATACAAAATAGTAAATGAACCAGAAAAGGCTGATATATTAGTGATTAATACATGCGGTTTTATCACTTCTGCAAAAGAAGAAGCCATTGGGACCATTTTAGAAATGGCAGAATATAAAAAGAAAAAATGTAAATACCTCATTGTGATGGGATGCTTGGTACAAAGGTATCAAAAAGAATTAGAAAAATTAATTCCAGAAGTAGATGTTTGGATAGCTTATCAAACCTATGACACGATATGGGAACAGATAGAAGCAAAAATAGGAAAAAACGAGAAAGAAGAAAAAGAGAAATCTCTTTGTTTCATGGATAGGGTCATTACAACAGGAGAAAACTATACGTATTTGCGTATAGCAGAAGGTTGTAGTAATCGTTGCACTTATTGTGCTATACCATCTATTAGGGGGCCTTTTCAGAGTAGAACCATAGAAGATATTTTAGAGGAGGCGAATGCCTTAGTAAAAAAAGGTTATAGAGAGCTAATCGTAATAGCACAAGATACCACCAAATATGGAATAGATATTTATGGAGAACCAAAATTAGTAGAGTTATTGCAAAAACTAGAAAAAATAGAGAATTTAAAGTGGATTCGTTTTTTATATGCTTATCCAGAAACAATTACAGAAGACTTGATACAAACTGTAAAAAATAGTAAGAAAATATGCCATTATTTTGATATACCAATACAACATATAGCAGATCCTGTTTTAAAAAGAATGAACCGAAAAAGTAATGGAGATAACATTAGAAAATTAATACAAAAATTAAGAAAAGAAATACCAGATGTTATTATAAGAACAACGGTAATGGTAGGATTTCCAGGAGAGACAAATGAAGATTTTGAGGAATTATACCAATTTATACAAGAAGCCAAATTTGATAAATTAGGGGCTTTTAGCTATTCTAAAGAAGAAAATACACCAGCAGCAAGATTAAAAGAACAAATCCACCCAATGACAAAGAAAAGTAGATACAATAAAATTATGCAGTTACAACAAACAATGGCAAAGCAAAATCTAGAAAATAAAATCGGAAATACATATGAAGTATTAATAGAAAATAAAACATTTGATGGAAAATATTATGTAGGTAGAAGTTATATGGATGTACCAGATGTAGATGGATTTATTTATATGCCAATGATAGAAAAAGCATTAGAAAATCAATTTGTGATGTGCAGAATAACAGGAGTGCAAGGGTATGATTTGATAGGAGAAATAATAGAATAAAGCAAAGAGGCTAGATATTTGTTTTAGAAATATCTAGCCTCTTTAGAGGGCATTATCTACCGCCCATTCCGGCCTCCACCACCGGCCACCGCCGCCTCCTCCGGAGAAGCCACCGCCTCCGCCAGAACCAGAGGAGTAAATGGAGCCATAGGTGCTAGAAATACTATTATTAATAGAAGAAAATAAAGAAGTATTAGGGGAATGTGCCATAAAGTAAAGATAAGTATAGTTATGTGCAAGCATATAATTTTCGTCTAACATTTCTGGATACACTACTTTTAATTGTTCCAATACCTTATCGGCAATGCCAAATACAGTGGCATATACCAAATATTTCTCCCATAAAATTAAAGCTGGGACATCTTTTTCTTGTATTTTAGAAAAATGTAACAAATAATTGCGTAAGCCATCTAGCTGTTCCTTTTCATCCACACCTTTTTGCGTTAATTGTTTATAACGGATGGCAAGTCTTAAGGTTAAAATACCTGCTATCACAAAGCACACAAGAAGTAAGCCAGCCAAAAGGAGTAAAACCCAAGAAGCACTAAGCAAAGTAGAAAATACCGAAGAAAAAGGAAGAGCAAAGAATACAAAAAAGAAATAAAGAGAACTTCTTCCGGTATATTTTTTCTCATCTTCTTCATGCGAACTATCATATTTTCCTTTTTCGCTAGCAGTTTTTCTAGCTTCTTTCGATAAATCGGTAAATAAATCTTTAAATTCTCTAGAATGTCTTGTAAAGTAACTTTTAAATTCATTCATAGAAAAAGTATCTTTTTGCTTTTTCTCTTGGTAAAATTTCTTGATTTTTTGAAGGGCCTGCATACATATTTTTTCATCTTCCTTCAAAGAAGAGGTATCTTTATCTGTTAAAGCAATGATAACAGAGTCTTTTTTCTTTTGATTATCTACATCAAAAGTAATATATCCTTTTCTGCACAAATCTAATAAACAAGCAGAAAGAGTGCTACTAGAAATACTGGCAGGGTTATTATAATAAATAAAATCTACTTCCACAGGAGTTGCTGTTTCATCTGGAAAATCCCTAAAATATTCTAATTTTTGAGTAGGTGTTATACGAGGCAATTTTCGTAGTAGTTGATAATATTTAATATTTTTTATGATAAAAAATACGATTAAGGCACCTAAAATAATACAACCAGTTATCACTACCATTTGCAAAGTAGCTCGTTTTTGGTTTGCTTCATCTGCCCAAGCTTGTTCTTCTTCTAAAATAGAACTTAGTTGATTGGCAAGAATAGTATTGAGATTAGTTGGAAACACAGAAGTTGGTGTTACAATACGTACCTCTAGCATAGTTTCTGAAGGAAGAGAATCTACGGAAAAAGTAACTGTATTGTTAGAGGATTTTTCAATGACACCATTTAATGGACCATGCGCCCAAACTCTCAATTCTTCTAAATCGGAAACATTAGATGGTAGAGTAATGGTGCCTGTAACATGTTTTGCGGGAATGTTAGAAGTAGTTCCAATAAATTGCCAATAAAATTCACTACAGTCTGCATAGTTTTTTACTACATCAGAAACAACATAACGAATTTCAAAACTTCTTCTAGCAGAACTATCGTCTTCCGATACACCCCATGCAATCTCAAAGGTCTGTCTATCTATATTGAGAGCGTAAAAACAGTCTTTCCATACATGATATTGTTGGGTATAGGTTTCTTCAAAAGATTTATTCATTCCACCAGTAGTTTCTGTTACGCTAACATCAGAAATACCTGAATATTTAGAACGATCTCTTTCAAAAGTTTTAAATAGAGTGTTCGTATCTTCTATAGAAATATCCCAATTTTCTACAACAATGGCATCTCCATTTTCCTGCAAAGTTACTTCATAAGATAGATTTTCTAATTGCAAATCACTAGAAGCATAAGTATTTACAGGATAGCATAGAAAAAATGCTAAAAATAATAATAGAAAAGTAAATAAATATCTGCTTTTCATCATAAAAACATCTCCTTTCTGTTATGATTGTATTTTATAAAATTCTAGAAAAAAACACAATAGGTGTACGGCTTTTTCTATGAAATTCAATGAAGATTTAAAATTTTATTTTAGCACTTAGCGTTTTATCTTTTTGAAAAATTTACAGGAATAGCGAATACGACCGGAAAAATTTTAGAAATGGTTTCATTTTTTTATGGAAAGAGTTCATCTTTGATGGAAGGGAGCCATAAAAGAATGTTACCATTTCTTGAATTTTGTAGGTAAGTTGAGCGGGTGAATGTAAATTTTTCAAAAAGATTAAAACGCTAGGAATATTTTTTATAGAAAAGCGCACATATTGTAGAAAAATCATACAATATAATAGAGGATAGAAGAAAGGATGAAAGCAAGAATGAAATTAAATAAAATAAAAATAGATAAAGAAGTAAAAATAAAAGATTTAAAAGTAGAAGGGGCAATCAAAACAAGAATGCTAGATTTAGGAATGATAAAAGGAACAATAATTAAACCTGTTTTTCGAAGTCCCTTAGGAGACCCAACTGCCTATGAAGTAAGGCGGTAGCCTTATTTCCATAAGAGAAGAAGATGCTAGTAAAATAGAGGTATGTCTCTAATAGAAAAAATGGTACTACTTAAGATTAGTATCATTTTTCTTTGAAAAAGCATACAGTAGTAATAATAAAAAAGAGGAGGCATGTTATGGGACTTACTGCTAATTCCACAGGCAAGAAATTGTTAAAGCAAGAGATAACAAAGGAAAATTGTGATTATACCATAGCCATTGCTGGTAATCCTAATGTGGGAAAATCAACGATATTTAATGCACTAACACGGAATGAATCAGCATACAGGAAATTGGCCAGGAAAAACAGTAGAAAATACTAGTGGAATTTGTACTTATGGCGGTAAACACTTCTTATTGATGGACATTCCAGGTACTTATTCTATTATGTCTCATTCAGAAGAAGAGGAAATAGCAAGAGATTATATCTGCTTCGGAAACCCAGATGCTACTGTAATAATAGTAGATGCCACTTGTCTAGAGAGAAACTTAAATTTAGTGTATCAAATTATGGAAATTACTCCTAAAATAATAGTATGTGTCAATTTATTAGATGAAGCTAAGAAAAAAGGAATACATATCGATTTAAAACAATTAGAAAAGGAATTAGGTGTGCCAGTAATAGGTACGATTGCTAGGAAAAAGAAAACGTTAAAACAGTTAATGGAAACAATAAAACAAGTTTGCATAGGAGAAATAAAGTCAGAACCGAAACAAGTGAAGTATATTCCCATCTTAGAAGATAGCATTGCAATGTTAAGCAGTAGATTGCAACATATAGTACCAAAAGAAAAGGAATATTTACTCAAATGGATATCTTTAAAAATAATAGATGGAGAACCTAAAATCTTATCTTCTATCC
This sequence comes from uncultured Clostridiaceae bacterium, assembly GCA_946493085.1. Taxonomy (GTDB): domain Bacteria; phylum Bacillota; class Clostridia; order TANB77; family CAG-508; genus UMGS1663. The sequence goes on along the minus strand of CAMMAC010000024.1, from coordinate 3,861 downwards.
AGAAAAATTTAAAAATAAAAGAAAGCAAGGAGCTAGAAAAAAAGAAAATACAGGTAGAAGAAATGCTAAAAAAGCAAGATTTTTGTGGGGAAAATAAAAGGGATAAAATTATAGCTAGCATTGTGCTTACTGCAGAAAAAGTGGCAAACAAAGTGGTATCTTATGAAAAACGCTCGTATCAAGAAAGAGATAGAAAGATAGATAAAATATTAACCTCTAAGAAGTTTGGCATTCCTATTATGATTCTATTTTTAGCCTTTATTTTATGGCTTACCATAGTGGGAGCTAATTACCCATCTAGTTTATTATCTAGTTTTTTTGAATGGGGAGGAGAAAAATTAAGGCTGGCGTTCCTATGGATGCAACCACCTGCATGGGTTACAGGAATAATGTTAGATGGAATCTATAAAACAGTTACATGGATAATAGCAGTGATGCTGCCTCCTATGGCAATTTTTTTTCCTTTATTTACGTTATTAGAAGACTTAGGTGTGCTACCAAGAATTGCTTTTAATTTAGATAAATATTTCAAGAGGGCATGTAGTTCGGGAAAACAGGCACTTACCATGTGCATGGGATTAGGTTGTAATGCAGCAGGGGTAGTAGGATGTAGAATTATAGATTCACCTAGAGAGAAACTGATAGGAATTTTAACCAATAGTTTTATGCCGTGCAATGGAAGATTTCCTTTTTTAATTACGATTGCTACCATTTTTATAGGAAGTTTCTTTACTGGAATTTTTTCCTCCATCGCATCTACATTGGCAGTGCTTGCTATCATTATATTAGGTGTTGTCTTAACATTAGTCGTTTCCAAAATATTATCAAAAACAATATTAAGGGGTTTTCCGTCCTCTTTTATATTAGAATTGCCACCTTATCGTAAACCACAAATAGGGAAGATTTTAATAAGGTCCATTTTTGATAGAACATTATTTGTCCTTCGGAAGAGCAATTAGCGTAGCTGTTCCGGCTGGTATTGTGATATGGATATTTGCTAATATACACATAGGAAATGCTAGTATTTTAAATTATGTAGCTAACTTTTTAGATCCATTTGCTAGACTTATGGGACTAGATGGCTATATTTTAACAGCGTTTTTATTGGGACTCCCAGCCAATGAAATTGTACTTCCTATTATATTAATGAGTTATATAGGGCAAGGGACATTAGTGAGTATGGAAAGCAGTGTGGCTATTGGACAGATTTTAGTTCAAAATGGATGGACATTACTTACTGGCATCAATGTAATGATTTTTACACTATTGCATTTTCCGTGTAGTACCACATTACTTACTATCAAAAAAGAGGCAGGAGGATGGAAATGGGCAATACTTTCCTTCTTACTGCCAACAGTATGTGGAATCCTTATTTGTATGGTAACCACAGGAATATGGAATTTCATCATGTGAAAAAAATAATTTCCTTTTCCTATAAAGTATGATATACTAAATAAATAGGAGGATGAAGTTATGTTATATACAACAAAATATTTTTCACCAATAGGAGAAATGTTATTAGTAAGTAATGAAAATAATTTACTTGCACTATCCATAAAAGGACAAAAATACGAATATATATTGGAAAAACAAGAAGTACAAGAAAAAGAAGATATACCTATTTTGCAAAAAACAAAAAATTGGCTAGACAGATATTTTCAGAGGGAAAAGCCAAAAATAGAAGAACTTTCTTTATCTCCCATAGGAAATGAGTTTAGACAAAGAGTATGGAAAATCTTATGTGATATTCCCTATGGAGAAACCATTACTTATGGAGAAATAGCCAAAAAAATAGCGAAACAAATGAACAAAAAAACGATGTCAGCACAGGCAGTAGGAAACGCAGTAGGACACAACCCCATCTCTATCATCATTCCATGCCATAGAGTGGTTGGGAAAAATGGAAGTTTAACGGGATATGCAGGAGGAATAGACAAAAAAATAAAATTATTACAGATAGAAAATGTAGATACAGAAAAACTATTTGTACCTAAAAAGGAGAGAAAATGGAAAGACTAGAAAACTTTGAAAAAGCATTAGCAGATATATTAGCAGAATATAAAAAATTAGGAGAAGAATTGGAAAAATTGAGACAACAAGAAAAAATGAAAACAACAAAATTTAGAGAGTTATTAGGGAAAAAGTTAGTATATAGCATGATTATTACGATTTTTAAGAGATATCATCTAATAGAAGATGATAAAGAGTAAATACTATAAAATTTTAAAGAAAATAAAAAGACTTATATATTTTGGAGGATATATAAGTCTTTAGCTTTTTAATAATTTTCTGCTTTAATTTCAAAATAAGATTGAGGATGTTTGCAAACAGGGCAGATAGTAGGAGCTTCTGTACCTACTACAATATGTCCACAGTTTCTACATTTCCAAATAACAATACTTCCTCTTTTAAATACCTCGCCTTCTTCTAAGTTGGCAAGTAATTTTCTATATCTTGCTTCATGTTCTTTTTCTACTGCAGCAATTCCTCTAAAAGTAGCGGCAATTTCTTTGAAGCCTTCTTCTTCAGCTTCTTTAGCAAATGTTGCATACATATCTGTCCATTCATAATTTTCACCAGCTGCAGCATCAGCTAAGTTAGATTTTGTATCTCCTATACCATTTAAATATTTAAAATGTAATTTTGCATGTTCTTTTTCATTTTCAGCTGTTTCAAGAAAAATAGCAGCAATTTGCTCGTAACCTTCCTTTTTAGCAACACTAGCAAAATAAGTATATTTGTTTCTTGCCTCAGATTCACCAGCAAATGCAGCCTTTAAATTAGCTTCTGTTTTAGAGCCCTTTAATTCCATATTTTTACCTCCTTTAATAAATGAGATTAATTCTCATTTTGATACTATAGTTATATTACAAGAAAGTGAAAAAGTCAATAAGAAAAACTTTTCTTCTGGCAAAATATTGACAAAAAAATATATTAGTGTAGAATAAAAAAGAAAAATATAGATAGTAGATATATGTTTATAAAAAGCATATAATACGAAACAAGGAGGAAAAATAATGAGTAAAACACGTGGTTTTGAAGTAGTAAAGGGATTTGAAGATAAAGATATTCATTTGCCTATAAGAAAAACAAAATATGCAGCAGGATATGATATAGAAGCCGCAGAAGATTGTATGGTACCATCTTTCAAAAAAGGGATGAAGCCAACTTTGGTTAAGACAGGACTAAAAGCATATATGCAAGATGATGAAGTGCTAATTTTGGCAAATAGAAGTTCAAACCCTGGAAAGAAAGGATTAATTTTAGCAAATAGCATCGGTGTTATAGATAAGGATTATTACGGAAATAGCGATAATGATGGACATATTATGTTTGCTTTTTATAATATAAAGGAAGAAGATATAGAAATAAAAAAAGGAGATTGTATAGGACAAGGTATATTCCAAAAATATTTAGTAGTAGATGAAGATTGTGCAGGAGGAGAAAGAACAGGGGGATTTGGTTCTACTAGCAGATAGTAGACACAGAAATTTTAGAAAAAATCTAGAAACTAGTTGACAAGTAAAGTAAAATAAGGTACAATATTACTTGCATTGTATTGATGGTGGATGTAGCGCAGTTGGTTAGAGCGCCAGTTTGTGGCACTGGAGGCCGTGGGTTCGAGTCCCATCTTCCACCCCATTATTTTACTAAGAATACGTTGGGCTGTAGCCAAGCGGTAAGGCACATGACTTTGACTCATGCATGCGCTAGTTCGAATCTAGCCAGCCCAGCCAATAAGAGTTTTCGTCGAACTTTTTGAAAGTATTGATAAAATTTAATTTCAAGATTACAAAAAGTTTGATAAACACAAAAACTGAAACCGTTTCAAAAGAAACGGTCTTTTTTTGACCAAAAATA